>JAVBKL010000251.1:0-11645 GCA_031554055.1 Eubacteriales bacterium
TCAAGCTCACGTGGTAAGTTTTTAAAGAAACCAACGAAAATATAAATCGCCATTGGAATTGCAAAACCCACATAAGGCAAAATCAACGCCCAATACGTATTGTATAAGTGAGATTTTTGCAAGAAAATAAACAACGGCAACAAGGTTGCGTGAAGCGGAATCATCATGCCGGCAAGAAACACCATCAAGAAAAAGTTGTTTAGCTTAAACGTCATTCTTGCAATTGCATAAGACGCCATTGCCGCAATGATCGTGGAGATTAAAACCGTTACCAATGTGACAATTACCGAGTTCATAAAATATAAACCAACGTGACCCTTGCTTAAAACATTTGTGAAGTTCTCAAAATGCCAAGTGGTCGGAAGTCCGATTGGATTGGTTGTAAAAATTTGTTCGTTATTTTTAAGCGAGAAAGTAAATAACCAGTACAAAGGAAAGAGCTGGATAAAGGCGATTAAAATAAGAACAAAGTATTCAAAAGCACTGGAAATTTTCAATTTACCCATTATCACCCCTCCTTAATATTCAAGGTCTTCTACTTTAAACATTTTTTGCAGCATAATTGTAAACACAAGGCATTCAATCAACACGAACACCGCCATGGCAGAACCAACGCCGTACCTACTTTGCAAGAAGAACGACGAGAACATGAGCGTGGTAGGAACTTCTGTTGCGTGGATTGGTCCACCCTTGGTAAGAACATAAATCAAGTCGAATGTTTTGAGCGAGCCAATCAAAGCAAAGGTCGCACAAACTTTAATCATCGGCATAATCAGCGGAATCGTAATTTTTGTGGCGATTTGCGTGTTGTTGGCACCGTCAATTTGAGCCGCTTCATACAGAGTTGGCGGAATCGCCTTAACGCCCGAGTATAAGAGCAACATATGATAACCAACGTATTGCCAAATGAGAACGAAGAACGCCGCACCCAAAGCAAACTTAGGGTCTGCAAGCCAAGGTCTAGCCCAAGACTCAAGCCCAACTTTTTCAAGCAACATATTAAGTAAGCCGTTGTTTGGGTGATAAATCTTCATCCAAAGCTGACCGATAACGGTTGTAGAAATGATTACAGGTATGAAATATGCAGAGCGAAAGAATCCTTCGCCTTTTATCCCTTTTGAAATTACGATTGCAAGCAGAAGTGCAAGTGGTACCTGCACAAATACAGAAAGAAAAGCTAAAATCAGTGAGTTCCAGATGCCTTTAAAGAAGAAATCCGAAGGGTTGGTAAAAATTGTGATGTAGTTTTGTATGCCAACGAAAACACCTTTTGCAACACCGTTCCAATCCAAAGTCGAATAATAAACAGACACAAGAATTGGCAAAAGACAAATCGTACTAAAAACGATAAGTGCTGGTGCGATAAATATAAAAATTGCTACTTTGTCGCTCATTACCTTGTTCATCAAATCACCCCACGACGCATTTGTTTAGAAATAAGGGGCTGTAGTTATACAGCCCCGATTTTTAAAACAATATAAAACTTTATTTTTGTTGAAGTTTTTGCATTTCTGCACCAAACTCTGCTGGAGTTTTTGAGCCAGCATAGATTTCTTGAACAAGGCTTAAGTGTTTAGGAACAGCTTCACCTGATAAGAAAGTATCCCAAGCTAAAACAGAACCAGTTGCGTTTTTGCCGATTTCAACGATTTGTTGAACAAGAGGTTTCATTTCGATTCCTGTTGCATCAAATTTCCATGGGTTTAATCCAGCACCGAGTTTAAAGCTTTCAACAGCCATGTTCTCTGTGATGTATTTTACAAAATTAGCTGAAATTTCAGGAGCTTTTGTGTTTGCACTAACAACGAAACAGTCAATTGATCCGCCAAGGATTTCGTTAGGATCGCCTTTTCCACCAGTAACTGCTGGGAAGTTCATACCAACAACTTTGCCTGCAACTTGTGAAAGGTTAGGATCTTCGATGTCGCCAGCAAGCCAGCTACCTTGATAAATCATAGGAACTTGACCTGATAAGAAAGTCATTTTTGCTTCGTCAAAGCTAAGAGCTAACGCACCTGGATCAAATGCACCAGCTTTTACAAGTTGATCAAGTAATGTTGCTGATTGAATGATTTCTGGTGTGTCATAAGAACCGTTGCCTGCAAGAGTTGCGTTACAAACTGCTGCACCCGCTGTTCTCTCAGCAAGAACGTTTTGGTAGAACATTGCTGTCCACGCATCTTTTGCTCCAACTGCGATTGGCACTGTGCCTTTGTCTTTAAAGCCTTTAACTGCTGTCATAAGCTCGTCAAATGTTTTTGGAAGTGCGAGTCCGTTTGCATCAAACATTTCTTTGTTGCAATAAAGAGTACCAACCCACATTGTAAAAGGAAGTCCGTAAACTTTTCCGCCATAAGTATAGTTATCAAGTGAAGATGCACCCAAACGATCTCTTGTTCCATCTGCTAAATATTCATCAAATGCTAATAATTTGCCGCTTTCAGCAAATGGTTTTGAGAAGCCGCCGCCCCAAGCAAAGAAGATGTCTGGTGCTTCGTTTGCTGCGATTGCTGTTTTAATTTTAGTCTTGAACGCTTCGTTTTCTGTCACGTCCATCTCGATTTCTACGTTAGGATTTTGCTCTTGCCATTTTGGATACACCATGTTAAACGACTTAGCATTTGCATCATCTTGGTTTGTCCAGATGTGCCACATAGTAAGTTTAGTTTTCTCTCCTGCTGGTGCTTCCGCCGCTGGAGCTGGTGCTGGTGCTGCTGGAGCCTCTGCCGCTGGAGCAGCCGGTGCTGGCGCAGGTGCTGCTGGTGCAGCTGGTTTTGAGCAAGCTGTAACTGAAAGTGTTAACAAAGTTGCCATTGTTAAAGCAGATGCTTTTGCAAAAAATTTCATAAATAATCCCCCTTTAATAGTTATGTTTTTATACTAATACAACAACACCAAAATGAAAATAGAAAATTTTTACCTTAACCTAGATAAATTTTACATAATGGCGACTATTTTGTATTTCGATACTCTGAAGGCGACATGCCCATATATTTTTTAAACAGCAGGCTAAAATAATTAGGGTCTTGGATTCCTACTTTTTTACCAATTTCATAAAGCTTTATATCGGTGTCTTTTAAAAATTCGGAAGCTTTCTCCATTCGCAGTTTGTTGATGTACTCACGAAACGAAATGCCTTTTTTCTGTTTAAACACACGGCTCAAGTAAGATGAGTTCATATAAAAATAACTGGCAACGCCTGTTAATGACAATTCCGAATCCGACAAGTTACTTTGCAAATAATTTTCTATTTCATTGATTGTGCTTTTCACCATGTTGGTTCGTACATTGTTTATGCAGTCAATGGTGTCGTTAAACGTTTGCACCACAAGTTCTTGAAACTCCGGCAGTGTGCGGATTTTGTAAAGCTGCCTAAGCAAATGTTCCTGTTGGTACGGCGGCGTTGCATTGCCTAGATCGAGGTCGTTCATCATGGACAAAAACATAATTAATATTTTCCCGACTTGAATACGAAGTTCCTCAATGTCTTCCACGTTTCTTGAGAACATATCATCCAGAATTTTATTTGCTCCGTCTTTTACGCCAGACTTCACAAGAAACAAGAGCTGCCCCAGTTCCTCGTCGTCAATTCTAAATGTGTCCACCGATTTCATTTGCACAATATCCAAATCTTCATAGTGAATGCATTTGTTTATTCCGATAAACTTATAAGCGGATGCCGCTTCCAAGCTTTCTCTGTACGCCTTGTGGATATTGATGATGCTGTTTGTCATTCGGCTCACGCCAATCACAAATGACCCCATAAAACTTCCACGCAAAACCGTTTTTAAGTGCTGATAAGACGTATAATATCCGTTTAAGCTTCGCAAAACAACGAGTCTTTTTTCTGCGTCAAAAAACATCTGCATACTTTCGTCATCAGAAAATATTCCTTTTACCAACGCTTTCAGGCTGTATAAATCCAAAAACTCATTATTCAGTTGCTCGGTACCCCATAAGACTTCAACGGTCACGACTTGAAAACTTTTAAACTTTCGGCTTTTGTCCAAAAACGGAATGGCAAAGAACTCAAACTGCTTGCCGATTTCTTCAAGAGACATGGGACGTGACACAAGCTCTGCCAAAAACATCTCCTTTAGATGGATTTTATCCTCGTTCAGTTGAGCCATTATTTTTGAAAGTTCCAAATCTTTTTTGCGTTCGTTTTTAATTTCCTCAATTGTTTTATTTATGCAACGAATTAATTCGCTTTTGTCAACTGGCTTTAACAAATAATCTTTAATTCCCAGTTCAATACCCTGTCTTGCATAGTCAAACTCCTCATAGCCAGTAATGACAATCACTTTTATATAGGGCCGTTGCATAAGTATATTTCTTGCCATTTGCATTCCGTCCATAATCGGCATATTAATGTCCGTAAAGATTATATCTGGTATGGTTTCTTCAATAAAGTCAAGTGCTTCTCTCGCCGAGCCCACTGCCCCTACTACTTCAATTTCTGTCAGATCCGAAAGATAGCTCGCAAGCAATCCACGCACCAGAAATTCGTCGTCAACAATCAAAATCTTTATCACTTAATTCACCTGTCCGAATTTTAATTATTATCTTGGTGCCAGCACCCACTTTACTGATTACTTGCACCTGTCCATTCTCACCGTAGGTCATTTCAACTCTTTTGATGGTTGCACTTAAACCAATACCCGATTGTTTTGCTTGTGCTATTTGTTCTTCGGACATTCCTGCACCTGTGTCAATCACTTCGATGTTCAGTTCTTTTGTGTTTCGCTCGCTTTCTTTTATGAACGCATTGATAATGATTTTTCCCTCGCTTACTTTTCCTCTAATACCGTGGTAAATACTGTTTTCCACAAGCGGTTGTAAAATCATTTTTGGTACAATAACCCCCGAGGTTTCTGGCTCGATATTATAATTCACTTCAAATAAATCGCCATACCTCAAGTTTTGAATATACAAATAGGAAACAACGGTTTGCAGTTCTTTCTCAAACGGAATCATTTCTTTTCCTTTGTTCAAACTCATTCTGTAAAAATCGCCCAGTGCTCGTATTGTATCGGACACTTCTTTGTTTTTTCCCATAACCGCAAGCGAATTGATGGAGTCAAGCGTGTTATACAAAAAATGCGGCTTAATCTGTGCCATCAACAAATCAAGTTCTGCTTTTTGGATATTTTTCTGCTCTTCGATTGCATTGTTGATATGCGTTTTTATTTCACGAATCATGATGTTGTACATTTTTGTGAGCGAACCGATTTCGTCAGTGGTTCCCGAAAATTTAACTTCTTCAAATTTCCCCTCATACACGCCCTCCATGGAGTTAATTAAGCTTGTAATCGGTTTCGAAATATAATTTGATAGCCACACCGAGCCCATAAAAATAAAAATACCGTTTATGATGATGATAAAACTAATGATGGCTTGTGAAGTCTGGTAAGGCTTGCTCATTTCTTCAAAAGAAAACGCACGAACAATGTTAAGCGATGTTTTCGGCTCATGCCTACCAACCACCGCAACCAACCCAATATTCGTATCTATATTCTTAAAAAATTTATCACCTTCCGAAAAAAATCCGACAAGTGCCTCGTTCGTAAAATTGGCTTTGGAATTATCGAAAGCAATATACGCTTTTCCAGAATCCACAATCGCTTTTGCATTTTTTCCGATGAGTGTGGCTAAATAATTCAGTTCGATATTGATGCACATGACACCGATTATTTTTTGGTCATTCAAGCTTTTTATCACACGCATAAAGGATAAATAATCTCTGTTGTGCTCATTGATTAACCCACCAGCGTTTAACTTGATGGTGTAAGAACCATTTAAGTCAACAAGTTCTTGATACAGCCCTGTGTCTTTCATTTGGTCAAGTGTGAAGTTCTTAAAGCTCTTTTTTTCCACTTGATATTTTTCTGAATCGTCACGAAAAATATAAATAGACGAAACCGTTTTATTAAAAGCCGCCACTTCAATTAAATATTTTCTAAGCTGTGTTTCGTAGCTCATATATCCATGTTGCAGCGTGTTTTGTAATGGTTGGTTTGCAATTAAAATTTTGGAAAGATTGTTCACATCAGAAATTACTACATCATAGCTTCTAATATCGGATTCAATGGCGTCTTCGGCAAGCTGAATCATTTCGAAAGACGCTTTCCTCTCGCTCATACTAAAATAAATAAATATGCTCACGCCCACTCCAAACACAATAATGAACATGTACAAAAGCAAAATTTTACTCTGGATTTTTAAATTTCCAAACCTCTTTAACATATTATTTATAAAGAACACCTAAATCCATATGTCTAGGCAAGCCATGCTTGTATTTTATGGCACGCTCCCCTTGGATAAGAGGCAACAAATACTGAGTCATTTTTTCCGACACATTGTTTTTCTCTTCGTTTAAAAAATCCATCGGCACTTCTTTTGCCAAGTTTGCCACTTGCGAAACGGGTACGGACACGAGTTCAATTTTATATGGCGAATCGGAAACCCTACGAATCGCTGCCATCTCTCCGCTTATTCCTAAAAATGCTTGTGCAAACGCCTTTGCTCCGAGCATCTTAGATTCTTTTATATCGGTGTCACTTGCAATATGAGAGGCACAACGTTGTAAAAGATTGAGTTCAATTGCCCGAACCTTGCAGCCTAGAGCATCTTTTACTATTTTTGTGAGCGTGCTTGCGGTACCAGATAACTGTGCATTTCCAAAAACGTCTTTTTCTACAAGGGAACTTCCCGCTTCAAACACATATCTTCCATCACCAAGTTTAATGCCCTCGCTTACGCAAACCATGACGGCGGGATTTTTCTCAAGCTCACGTTTCACATCGGCAATAAATTTTTCTACGTCAAACGCAACTTCTGGCAAATAAATAAGCTGTGGTGCTCTTCCGTTTATTTTCGCAAGAGACGCCGCCGCTGTGAGCCAACCCGCATCACGTCCCATAATTTCCACAATCGTAACCGCTGGTTTATCATACACCAAAATATCTCGCATGAGTTCTGAAACAGTTACTGCTACAAATTTTGCCGCCGAACCAAATCCAGGCGTGTGGTCAGTCATTCTCAAATCATTGTCAACTGTTTTGGGCGCTCCCATGATGCTGATGTCCGTAATATTATTTTTTGCACAATACGCCGAAAGTCTATTCACCGTATCCATCGAGTCGTTTCCACCGATGTATACAAAGTATCCAATTTCAAATTTTCTAAAAATCTGGATGAGCTGTTCGAGTTGTGCATCCTCTTTCAGTTTAAATCTGCACGAGCCAAGTGCCGCCGCTGGTGTGCTCGCCAAAAGTTCCAAATCATTCGTACTTGCCAGTTTTTTGCCAATGTCTTGAATATTTTCTTCCAGTATCCCTTTGATTCCGTATATGCCGCCATAAATTTTTCCGTTAAATCCGCTAAGCATCGCTTGCTCAACGACTCCTGCCAAAGTTGCGTTAATGGCAGCGGTTGGCCCGCCCGATTGTGCTACGAGTAAATTTTTTACTTTCATTATTTCTGCCCCCTTTAAGATGATGAAAAATTTTATTTTAAGAACATTATATCACTTTTTTTACAAACACACGAGATTTCATAAAATTATTCTTTTGGTTTTTGACATATTCTCAAATTAGAGTTATAATACTATAGAAATGTAACTATCTCTGACCGAGGGGGTGCAACATGAGGTTTTTTATATCCCTACTTTTGATTTTTGTTTTATCATTTAGCTCGACAGTTTTTGCCATATCTCCAAACCAAACCATTAGCACCGTCACAAGACTTGATACACCAGACAATAAAGTTTATGGAGAAGACGCCAGTTATACGCTTTCCTTGCCATACACTTGGAACTCTGGCTACGTTGTTGCTGACCGTGAAAAAGTATCCCCACAGGCAAAGTATTTAGAAAAGGTAATTTTAACTTATATCCCAAAAAATAAAACTTCAAAGCCTATTAGCTTCTTTAGTTTATATGTATACAAAGGACGTTATAATGCGATTTTAAGCTCGAACCAACGTAAAATTTTAGAGACTAACCTCTATACTTTTGTCGTTGAAACAGAAACAGACAACAATTTTACTGATGCCGCTGACCGTGATTATTTTGGATATTTGCTCATACTGGTAAACAATGATATTTGGACAACCAATCTCATCCAAGTGCCAAAAACTCAGACCAAAATTACTTCAAACACAGTAAACGTAAACGGAAAGTTATTAAAAAAGCCTTCTGTTTTGGACGCCAATGGCGTATTGTTCATCCCAGTTCGAGAAGCCTGTCAGGCACTTGACTACATGGTGAGTTGGGCAGAAGTTGAGCGTGATGTTGTCATCGCTAGGAATGCCGAGGTACATATTTTGCCTACAAGGGAAAACGGAAAGCAGAACTATCAAACCTTAATTGTAAATAACATGGCGTATGTTTCGTCCGTTTTTTTTATGCGGGCATTAAACGCTAGCATTGAGGTAGATGGGTACGACAATGTTGTTATTTCACAATAAACCAAATCGGAGACTAAAATGATTATTTCAAGTTGGGTCAATCAAGAAACAGAAAAAGAAACAGATCTCGAATCCGTTAAACAAATCAGACGAACTGTATTTGTTGAAGAATACAAGCTTTCAGAAAGCTATTTAACACCAGACATTGACGCACATATTCTACTGATAAAAGACGGTAAAACACCTGTTGCAACCGGACGCATCCTTCCGTTTCGTTCTGGGTTTTTGCTCGGTCAAATTGCCGTGTTAAGCGAACATCGGGGGCAGCACTTTGGCGATTTTGTGGTGAGGCTTTTGATTCGAAAAACAATTGAACTTGGAGCGAGCACACAATTTGTGTATGCTCAACCGCAAGCCACGGGCTTTTACGAAAAACTAGGTTTCGTGTTTGTAGACGAGACGCTCGAAAATTCAAAATTGATGAAACGTGTAGGCGACATAAAAGGGAATTGTATCTAGTGTATAGATACAATTCCCTTTTATAATTGATTTTTGAGTAAAAATATTGTATCGTTGTTTAAAATAACTTAAGGGACTGATCAATCATGAATCACTCAAAAGCCTATGATTTAGTTTTAATTTCTCTTTTGTCTGCACTCACTTATTTGTTTACGAGATTTATTAATATTCAGCCGCCCTTTGCTTTAAACGGTGGCGGATTAATTCACATAGGAAATGTAATGATTGTTGTTTCATCCATCGTGTTTGGCAAAAAACATGGTGCGGCATCAGCAGCACTTGGCATGGGTATTTTTGATTTAACATCGGGCTACGCCATCTGGGCACCGTTCACCATTTTAATTCGTGGTGCTATGGGATATACGCTCGGTTATATTTCTCACATGAAAAACAACGGCAACAACATTTTTTATAATGTCATTGCCGTGATTGTATCTGGTATCCTCATGATTGTTGGTTATTACTTTGCTCAAGTTATTATTTATGGAAACTGGGTTACGCCAATCGCTTCCATTCCAGGAGATATTACCCAAGTTGTTGTTGGGCTCGTCTTAGGTTTGCCGCTTGCCGCAATCGTTAAAAAAATTTACCGCAAGCCGTCCGCTTCTTAAATTAGTTTCTAATCTCACCCTTAATAGAAATTGTTACAACTTCGAGTGGAATATCTTTTCCACTCTTTTTTATTGCTTCTTTGACAGCAAACTCCAAACCGCCACAACAAGGGACTTCCATCCTTGTAACCGTGAGGCTATTGATGTTGTTTGTTTTAAAAATCTCTGACAATTTATCAGAATAATCAACTGCGTCAAGTTTTGGACAAGCAATGATTGTCATTTTGCCTTTGATAAATTCGTTGTGGAAATTTCCATATGTAAACGCACAACAGTCTGCAGAAATAATTAAATCTGCACGATCAAAACTCGGCGCGTTTACTGGAAGCAATTTTAATTGAATCGGCCAGTTGCTAAGCTGTGATTCCATCTCGAAAGCCTCGTGTTTTGGCTGTTTTTTTGTTGGGTCAACAAAAGGAACCGCCTCTCTTGTTTCAAACTTTATTGCGTCCGTAGGACAGACCGGAAGACAGTTTCCCAATCCGTCACAGTATTCGTCATTTAGTATTTTTGCCTTCCCATCAATTATGCCAATGGCACCCTCGTGACAAGCCGTTGCGCATAATCCACAGCCATTGCATAACTCTTCATTTATTTTAACCATTTGTCTAATCATCTTTTTTGACCTCCCTTTGTTTTTATAGTATTATAACATAATTTTTTTCAATTTGTCGTTGCAATTGTCTTTTTACATAAAATAACTGTAATTGTACATTCAAATTAACTTTTTAAAATTTGCAATTGTCTGTAAACATGTTATAATCATTTTAACAATCTTGAGGAGCTGATATTTATGTCTAAAAAAGACCATCCCGTTGTAAATTTGAAACTTGCAAACAAGTTTCGATTTGCATTTCTTTTCTTAGTGGCTGTGTCTATCGCACTTGTAACAATCGGTATCATTAACATTAATAACCAAGTAGAACTTGGTAAAAAAGTTTATTTGGATTCTACAATGCCCATCTCTTTTTTATCCAATATGCAAGTCCAGTATGATAAGATTACAGGATTTTCAAGAGACATTGCCGACGCAACAACCGGTGCAACTGCAAAAACTGCGCACGATGGGTTGCCTGAACCTATGTTGCAATTTACTACATACTTCGATAGTTTTATTGAAACCGTGCCACACAATCCACAATCTGCACAAGAAAAACAAGCAATTATTGATAACATCACTGCCAATTTTAAAGAGTTCAATATAAGAATTGAAGAGTTAATGGCAGTTGCTCAAGACGGAAACCGTGATGTAAGCTTAAAAAAGTATGAAACAACAGTAAGACCACTGTTGGTTGCTACAAGTTCTGATATAGAAAAACTGAGTGCGATTACGCTTGCCGATGCCGAAATTCACGCATCATCAATGGATGTAAGCAAAAAACAGGCAATTATTCTTATGATGATTGCCATGACGATTGCCATTGTATTTTGTATAGGGCTTGAAATTTATGCAAGACATTTGATCATCCGCCCTATAAACCTAGTAGCCGAGCGTGCAAGACGGGTTGCCAAAGGACATTTTGATACAGATGTTAGACTGTACGGACTTGATGAAATCGGCGAGTTATCACGAAGCGTTGACAGCGTATCACGTACATACTTCATGCTTATCACTGAACTTAAAAAAATGGTGGTCGCACACAACGAAGGCGACACCGACTATCGAATTGATATTAATAAGTTTGATGCATCTTACCGTGAAGCAATAGGCGAAATGAACGAAATGGTAAATACTTATATCGTTGGCACATTTGAACTTCTTGATTGTGTAAACGGAATTGGACAAGGAAACTTTGATGCACCACTCAAACAGTTCCCAGGCAAAAAGAAAATTGCAAATGAAATTGTGGATACACTTAGACATGAACTGAAAGATACAAGTAACGCCATCAGTAAAATTGCAGAAAGCGTTAAAAACGGCGACCTCACAAACCGTGCCGATGACAACTTGTTCTCTGGCGACTGGAAAACAATCATGGGTCAGTTAAACCAAATGCTTGATGCCGTAGCCAAACCAATTGAGGAATCAACCACCGTTCTCACAGAGTTTGCCAAAGGCAAGTTAACTACAAAAATTGAAGGCAACTACCGTGGCAACTTTGAGCA
>JAVBKL010000195.1:0-4210 GCA_031554055.1 Eubacteriales bacterium
TTTATCCATCTTTTCAAGCATCCGACTACGTTTTGGTTCAAAACAGTTATCAACTTCGCTTGCTACAACAGGTGAAATGTATATATCGTATTTGCCTGCGATACAATCTTCCCACATACGGTTTGTATCTGCCATTTTATCAGGAGTATCGTCTGCAAAAAGATGACTAATTACAGACGTATCAAGATACAGCTTGAGTTTTTTCAATTTTATCACCATCCCCTATTTTTTGTACCAATAATTCTTCAGGTTTTGTCAATGTAATCGTTTGGTTTTTTAAGTCCAATTTCTTTATGTCATACCCTGCATTAAAAATTATTTTAGCAACTTTACTACCCCTAGATGGATACCAGTATGAACCATGCTTATAGGCAGTTTCACAAAGTTTTGCTTCTGTAATTTGTTCAATCTCTGAAAATGAAAGAGTAAGCAGAGAGCAGTTTTGTTGCTCCAGATAAGGCTCTAACAACTTATAAGGATTTTTTGTATTGTATTGTTTTTTCTGTTTGATTTCACTTTCTTCAATGGTAAGCATTTCTGCTTTTGGTATCTCTACCATTCCAATAAAGTTAAAGTAAATATCAACACGTTGAGTTGTCTTATATCTATATTCTTTCACACGTTCATGCACAATAACTTTTTCTATAAATTCATTGAGCATAGAAGTCGTCAATTGGGTAAAGTCGGTATACTTTTTCACAAGTTCGAGAAACTTATCGGCTCTCACATTTTTATCACTAAAGTCGTTTAATTCAGTTTGTATGTTTTCCATTGTCTGTTCAATATCTTCTTGCTCTCGCTCGTATTCATCTGATAGTTTTGTAAACCGTTTTTCTGACAATGCTCCACTTATTTTGTCCTCGTACAGCTTGCGAATAATATTGTCTAACTCGTTGGTACGTCTTTTATGTTCGCTCAATTTCTTTTTATAGGCTTGTGCCGTTTCCACCTGTTGAATAGTGGACGCTTCCATCACAAGTTGAGTAAATGCTTCCTCGTTGTTTCTCGCAAAACTGCTAACTTCTTGTAATGCGTTTAAAATGAGTTCCTCAACTACTGGAACACGAATAAAGTGAATTGTACAACTTCTTGTGCGTACACGATAATTTGAGCATACATACTCGTTTTTATTGCTTCTACCATATCTATCATCAATAGAGCGGTCATGTGACATTTTCGAGCCACAATCAGCACAATACAAAAGTCCTGTTAAGCGATTCGGTGTTCCGTGTTTTGTCGGCTTGCGTACTGGTCTGCGTAAACGCTGGGCATTATGCCAAGTTTCAGGGTCAATAATAGCTTCATGCGTATTTTCAAAGATTACTCGCTCATCTAGTGGTGTTTCTTTTGATTTTTTGTTTTTGTAGGATTCTCTTTGTGTCTTAAAAACAACAGTATGTCCCATGTATTCAGCTTTTTCAAGGATTTTTCTTATTACTGTTCCACGCCATAAGCAAGGGTCTTGATATGATTGGTGTCTTAGATTTTCAGAGCCAATCTTCTTCCAATGTGCGGACGGTATTAGTACCTTTTCAGCAGTCAATATATTCGCTATTTGATAAACACCAAGTCCGTCAATAACCATCTGATAAACACGACGAACAACTTCGGCTGCTTCATCGTCAACAACCCATTTTTATTTGTCATTCAAATCACGCAAGTACCCATATGGAACGCTTGGCGAAACATGCTTGCCCTCTAATGCCCTTGCCTTAAATACAGAACGTATCTTTCGACTTGAATCTCTTGCATACCATTCATTTATTATATTCCGAAACGGCGTAAAATCATCGTCACCTTTAGCAGAGTCTACATTGTCATTTACTGCAATAAAACGAACACCTTTTTCTTTGAATAGAACTTCTGTATAAAACCCAACTTTAAGATAATCACGTCCTAAACGTGACATATCTTTCACTATGACAGTAGAAACATTTCCAATTTGGATTTCATCAATCATGCTTTGGAAACCCTCACGTTCAAATGTCGTTCCGCTTACACCATCATCAACAAAAAATTGGTGATTATAAAATCCTTGTTTTTCTGCATATTTTTGTAGCATTTCTTTTTGATTTATAATACTATTGCTGTCGCCTTGCTGTTCATCATCACGGCTTAAACGGCAATATAAAGCTGTAACCTGTTCATGTTTTCCCATTGACTGCCTTCCTTTCAGACAGCCAACCCATTCATGGCAATTTTATTATACCATATTTACTATGAATAAGTCACCTGTCAAAAAATTTTATTTGCTATTTTTCGCTTCATTTTTAATAAGTCGAATGATTTTGTCGTTCATGCTTTCATTACTTGTTTTACTAAAATTTATATAAACCTCATATGTGGTCGAGCCGATTTTACGGGTGATTTTATGTGTTGGTTGGACTAATGGCTGTTCAATAGTTGCGCTACTTTCCTTATTATCAATCATTAAAGTATTCCCCTTTCAATTGTATTTGTAAACGCTGTAGTGATGATTTAACACCTCGTTTTGGATATTTAGGTATAAAACCATTACCGACTGAAAAACAACTCTAAGGAATTGATTTGCACCTTTTCTGATACCATAAAACCTAACACCTACATAAACATAGCGAACGATTTACGATATTTTCTTTCCAGTCGGTAACTTTTGTTCTTTATGAGAAAATCCCAAAACGGTGCTGTCTTTCCGTTTTTGGGATTTTATTTTTTACAACAAAAAAAGGCGGTAACAGTTAGTTACTCACCCTTAATCGCTGTATGTATTTAGTTGTACATCATTTTAAAATCATGCCTTTATGCCTATATAGCTTTATTCATCGTTTCGCGCAAGTTCATCAGAGCCTTTGAGTGCTTCAATTAAAAGCGATACCCCCAAGCGAAAACCATATTTATAATGCTCGTATGTATCCATAGCTAACATTTGATAATACATGTTGTCAAGTTCCTTGAATCGCTTACGGTCATCTTCGGATAAAGTGTTCATAAAATAGCTTTTTTCATTACCAATGGCACGATTTAATTCTGTATATCTTGGTTCTTTAGGCTTTATGTTTTCAGATGGATATATTTCTCCGTCATAAAGCTGTTGTAAGAGAGTTTTATTCATTGATAGCACCCTCCTTATTAGACATGATTTCCAGCATTAGTGTTGCACCTATTGTGAAGCTGTTAGAAAAAAGATTGATTTCTTCCATTTCGGTTGCCTGTGCATAAAGGTTTTTCAATTCTTGAAAACGCTGGCAATCATCAAGTGACATTTTTTCTATGAAGTAGCGTTCTTCTTCTGCAATTTTATTATGAACCGCTGTCCGTTCTTCGCTTTTTGGAACACGGCGTTCCCATGCTGTAGGCAAACAGTAATACAATGTTTCAAAAACAGATTTTTTCATGTACTTTCAATCCCTTCAAATGATTTTTTTGTTTTTTGCACAACCATCTTGAAAGGTCATACCGCATATGGTATGATTAATATGCAGTTTGCTTTCGAGTAGCTGTAGCGTGGGGCGGTGGTATTCTTTACTAGGAGAACACCGCTCCTGTTTTTTGCCCTTTTGCCGTTTCAAGTGTTCATTTTTTAATTTTTATACTATGGACATGGCAAGAACAATTCATGCTTAGTGCAGAGCAAAAAACGGCAAAAACCTTACTAAAACTATATACTAAAATTCATCATACCCCTTTCAAATACAAGCCTTTTCCATTCTGCCATGAATGGGTTAGCATTGTCTTTTCATATTTGAGAAATAACCTCTATCACAGATTACACCTTCTGGTGCTAGTTCAATCGCTGTAACTGTTTCGCCAAAAGTGCTTGCCCATGCATCAAAATGGAGCATATTCTTCTTTTGGAGCGTATCGTATTGCAAGTATCTCTGCATGGTATATAATTCTGTCATGGAGTTACTGACAGGTGTTCCCATTAGCACACTTCAACAATGATTTTATTAGGATAGGGTTAAGCAGATATTTTAAGCTGTCTAACCCCAGAAGATAGGATAAGGGATAAGGCTTTACACCTTGTGTGTAAATTCAAATGCTAAAAATAATTTCAACACCGTCATTATCAGAAACATATACCACATCAATCATAATTGAAGCCAATGCGTATTTTTCTTCAACGGATAACTTTTCCCAACGGCTCATTGGGTCTACTAACGGTGAAGTGTCAATCTCTTTGTGTTTTCGTGCTTTGGCTCGTAGTTTTTCCTCAAAGTCAGATTTTTTA
>JAVBKL010000139.1:0-12445 GCA_031554055.1 Eubacteriales bacterium
ACAAATTTTGAAAAAGGTACGTCGATGCCAAGGTCAATTACTTTAAATCCAGCGGCTTCACTCATGCTCTTTAAAATATTTTTGCCGATGTCATGAATATCGCCTTGCACAGTGCCAAGAACGATTGTTCCACGAGTTTCTGTGGTGTCGTCACCAAGCAGTTCCTTTAAACTGTCAATGCAAGTTGTAAGAAGCTCGCCTGCAAAAATTAAATCGCCTACGAAAAACTCGCCTTTTTCAAATTGCTCGCCAACCACGTTCATGCCGCCTTGGCAAGCTGCAACAACTTCCAGCGTTTGTTCCCTCGTTGGTTTCGATGCTTTAAATTCATCTAGCATTTTCAATACCAAATCCTCTTCCAAATCACCTACAGCTTGTTTTAATACTGCCAAATCAACCATAATGCTCAACCTCCGTCTTATAATGAAGAAACTTTATTTTTTTACGCCAATAATGCCTTTGCGATACGCAGTTAAGTATTTTCTGCAATGTTTGTCTTTTCCGAGTAGGGCTTCTGTTGCGTATAGGGTTGCTCGCATATCATCAGAAGTCGGATCCATGATGGCACTGTCCATGCCGGCTTGCATGGCAAGGGTTAAAAATTGTTGGTTAATGGCTTTTCTAAATGGCATCCCATAAGAAATGTTGCTAAGCCCAGAAGTTATATGTACGCTTGGGTGTTTTTCAAGAATCGCACTTGTCGCTGTCATAAAACTTAACAGTGCATCGTTTGTGGCACTCAGAGCCGTCACAAGTGGGTCAATAAATATTCTATCCTCGGAAATTCCGTAAGATTTTGCTTTCTCGATAATCGTTTCCGCAATACTAATTTTCACTTGTGGGTCTAGGGAGATTCCATTGTTGTCACAAGTTAAGGCAATGACTTTCCACGCTGTGTCAGCAATTTTTGGAAGGAGCTGTTCACATTTTCCATGTTCCTCAGAGATTGAGTTAATCAGCCCGACTTTTTTTGCGTGGGGTAGCAGTTCAAGAATAATTTCGCAGTCTGTCGAGTCGATGCAAAGCGGAGTGTCAACTGCATCTTGCACCACATCCATGAGCCACTTTAAAGTTTCTCGCTCAATTTCTGGACTTGTGCCAGCACACACATCTAAATAATCCGCACCAAATTCGGTTTGTTTCACAGCTAAGTTTCTGATCCATTCATCGTTGCGTTCTACAATTGCTTTTGCCACAGAAGGAATACAGCCATTAATCTTTTCGCCAATAATTATCATCAGGTATCCGCTCCTTAATCTATTGTGTAACTTGTATTGTATAACTTTGAAAAAGTATGTATAATAATTTTAACATTCGGGTTACAACATTCCTATCAAAAAAATTGAAAAAAGAACATGAATTTCTATATTATTTACAAGAATTTATAGATTTTGAAATGGGTGGGTTTTATGGAGTTTGGGAATTTATTGTTGAGGCTAAGTGAGTTTACGATTCAATCTAGCAATCTATTCAGTACCCAAGCAGAAATTAATATGGTTTCGAGGTTTACAAACTCACAAAAAAAATTTGCAAGGGATATTTTATATGTGTGTGAGTATGATGAGTTGCAAGATATGCGAGACGAATTTGGAATCAATGTGTTGTGCACTTCTAATCAAGCTATGCAACCCATTGACGAATTAAAACATTTAAATCTGGTTTTTATCGACACGGATTTTAGTGCAGACGAACTTGTACTTAAAATTTCAGAAGAGTTAAGTATTTATCATAAAGTGAACCAAGCCAAAATAAAATTATCAGAAGCACTCATTAGCGGAATGGGTTTGCAACATATCGCCGATGTGCTTACAGAAATTTTATTAAATCCGCTTATGGTTTGCAGTATCGGGTTTAAGGTTTTAGCAAATTCAAGCAAATATAAAAAAGTGAACGACGACAGTTGGCAGAGCATGATTGACAATGGATATTTGTCAAACGACGAAATCAAAAAAGGCGATTCGCTTGGCATTAACGAATCGGTTTTTAGCAGCAGCGAGCCGGTTGTGTTTGGGCTTGACAGTTACCAGTATCGAGCCATGATCCAACGGGTTGAGCTTAACCGCAAGAACGTTGCCTTCATCTCGATTATGGAATACAACACCGAGTTTGAGCCGTACCAAACAAAGATTTTGCATTATGCAAGCAAAATCATTTCCTTTGAGTTGCAACGAGACAGTTTTATACCTTACACAAAGGGTCAAATGTATGAATACTTCTTTGCGGATTTGCTTGACGGAAAAATTCAAGATGCGAATACAATTAAAGAGCGAATGAAGTTCTTTCATCTCGACATAAAAGATGTTTACTATATCTTGAGCTTTAAAATTCAAACGCAAGCCGATTTAGGACTCAAGCTTACATACATACGAGATTTGCTTGAGAATAAAATTTATCGGGGATACTCCATCATTTATGAAAATAAAATTGTCATGCTGCTATCGAGAAAGAGCAAGAGGGTCTCCGTTTCTGATGAGTTAAATCTCTACTTTGATTTTTTTGTCAACAGTAATTTGCAAGTGGGAATCAGTAGGCCACACAGCAAAGTGGAGTGCATTCGAGATGCCTACCTTCAATCTTCCAAAGCGATTGACTTGGGTATGAAAATAAATAGCAAAGAAAGAATTTTTAATATCGAGGACTATGTGCAATATCAATTGTTAGATTCTGTATCAGGCACAAAGGATTTTGAAAACTTCTGTAGCATAAAAATTTTTGAACTCATCCATTACGATAAAATTAATAACACAGAGTTTCTCGTGGATTTGGATGTTTATTTGTCCAATAGTTGCAACGCAATTAAATCGGCAAAGATACTCAACATTCACAGAAGTACCATGGACTATCGAATCAACAAGATTCAAGAAATACTTGATCTGCACCTAGAAGATTCGGAAGTAATATTTTCGCTCGGATTTTCACTTAGACTTTTAAAATTGTCGTTTGGTGAAGAATTTATTAAGCACTATAAAACTGCGAATCTATAAGAATTTTGTTGGAGGGGTGCGACCCTCCAATTATTTTGATAAAATTTGTTAAAAAAAAGACAAAAATGCATTGTGTTTTTATTATCAAGGTTGTATAATGAGACGAATGCGTTTGTTGTAATTTTTACAGATATTGAACTCAAAATTTAGACTTCTTCTAGCGAATTTTGCTGTCGCATATGATAAAATTTATATGGTACAGAAAAAATAGTATAGGGGGAGAGAATGATGGCAGATAGAACGTATTCAAAGTTTTCAATTAAGGTCGGAATCATGGCAGCGTCGTCCGTTCAAATGGGGGCAATCGCATTAGCTGCGGCAATACCTCTGATGATGCAACATTTTCAGGGAGCAAGTCCAACGGAAGTGCAAACGGTAATCACTTTGCCAACGCTTGTGTGTGTTCCTGTTTCTTTGCTCATTGGTATTTATGCCAATGTAATCGGCAAAAAAAGAGCAGTCGTTGTTGGTATGTTGCTCATGAGTTTGGCTGGAGTCTTACCAGTTTTTTTTGAACATTCACTGGGAGGATTATGGGCGGTTAGTGCTGTGATTGGTATTGCACTAGGACTCATCGTTCCCACTTCGACAGGGCTAATAACAGAATATTTTCATGGCTTTGACCGAGTTGATTTGCTCGGCAAACAATCGGCTTTTGTAAACTTGGGCGGTATGATTTTGTCGTTCCTTGGTGGGTTGTTTGCACTAAAGGGCTGGCACCTTACCTATCTTATTTTTATATTTCCAGTAATTATTAGTTTCATCGTAATTTTTAGCATTCCCAAAGATAAAAAAGCATCTGAATATGTTGTTGAATCTGGAGAAAAACCAAAAGTGCCAACAGAAGTTTTTATTCTTTCTGGGTTCTCCCTTGTGTTTGGTGTAGCTTTTGGTGTTTTTAGTACAAACATCGCCATGTTGCTTGCAGAAAAATCAATTGGCAATGCGGCAGTGGCAGGCTCGGCGGCTTCGTTTATGGCGGGTGCGGGTATCGTAATTGGTTTGTTATACGGCAGAATCGCCGCTTATCTAAAAAATAATATAATCTTAGTCGCACTTTTGCTTTTGGGTGTGGGTTTATTCATTGTTAGCACCTCAAATTCTTCGGCAGTAGCTTTAATAGGAAGTGTAATAGTAGGAATGGGATTTTCAACTTATATTCCTAGCTGTTTATTTAAAATTTCCCTGTCTGTTCCACCGCAATTATCAACTTTTGCTATGTCGATCTTTTTTGCTTCTATGAATATTGCTATGTTTTTATCGCCAATTATTATGAACCCGATTTCAATATCAATGGGCGATGGCTCCGCACAGTTTCGGTTTGTGGCGGCGGCTGTTTGTGCTGTTGTATTGGGTGTTGTGATGCATTTCTACCTAAACTCGACGAAAACAAAACAGGAGGCATAGTATGATGAATGATACGATAATTGTAGCTTGTCAGACGCTCAAGCAAGAGCTCGAATTGGTAATGAAAAATATGGGATGTAATTATCCAATTGAATGGGTTGACTCGGGGCTCCATGTTTGGCCCGATAAACTTCATGTGGGGATACAAGAAAAAGTGGATTCGCTTGACCCAAAATACAAAACAGTTTTGTTTGTCTTTGGATTTTGTGGAAACAGCATGGTTGGAATTAACGGGGGAGACAGAACTCTCGTTCTTCCTTTGTCAGCCGATTGTATTCCGATTTTTATGGGTTCAAACGATGCCCGCAACAAAGCGGGTGTTGATACATATTTTTTCACACAGGGTTATCTCAATTATGAAGCCAACATGGTTCGTGAGCACCAGAACATGATTAACAAGTACGGCGAAAAACGTGCGGGCAGGTTTTTAAAAAGCATGATGGCACATTACAAGCGAATCGGTGTGATTGACACGGGTGCGTTTGATGTAAATGATGTGGTTGAAAATGTCAGGTCTGTTGCCGCAGAACTTGATATTCCAACGATTGTGTTGGAGGGCAATATGCGGTTAATCGAAAATCTGTTACAGGGTAACTGGGACAGAGATGAATTTTTGGTTGTTGAGCCAAACGGAAAAATCACTTTTGAGGATTCTCTCAGAGTAGGCAAGTCTTCCGTTTGTTAAATAGAAACAAGAAACAAAATAATAAGGAGTTGGTTTTATGCCTCATGTGTTGGTTGTTGGCGGTGGCGTTTCGGGCTGTTCAGTTGCAAAAACTTTGGCTGGGGAAAACGTTCAAGTTACAATCATAGAAAAAGGGAATAGTCTTGGCGGAAAAGTTTTTGGCTATGGCTGTAAAGCCACAGAAAAATGCAACAATTGCGGTGTCTGTTTAACATCGGGGCTTTGGGACGATGTTTCTCAAAACGGAAATATCAAGGTTTTATTAAATACAAAGCTTACCGACCTTTTGGGTAGCAAGGATAATTATTCGGCGACCATTAAAGATTTGGATGGCACAAAGTATTTGACAGGAATTACCGATGTTGTTGTATCCACCGGTTTTGCAAAGAGTACTTGCGATAACACAAACTCTTTTGTCGAGGTTTCTGGCGAAGGTGTTATGATGGGTAGTGAACTCGAGCAAGTTGTAAAGGCGAGAACTGGCGACAAGCTATTTGAAACAGAACCAACAAGCGTTGCTTTTATTCAATGCTATGGTTCGAGAGACAAAAAAGAAAATGCAATGTACTGCTCAAAGGTTTGCTGTGCGTATTCCACAAGAGCCGCAAAACTCATCAAACAATATTACCCAAAATGTGAAGTTTCTATTTTTTACATGGAGTTGCAAATGGTGAATAGCGGCGAATATTTTAAAGAGCTTACAAACCTTGGCATTGAGTTTATCAAGTGCAGACCAACCAAAGTTTCGGATCAAACCGTATACTTTGACAATCCAAAAACTTCAAAAAGAGAGAGCAAACATTTTGACTTGGTGGTGCTCTCGGACGGAATCCACCCATCGGCTGATGCGAATAGAGTTGCAGAAATTTGTGGACTTGGGCAAGACCCATCAGGATTTTTCAAGGCGGTTCGTCCGTCTGCAGAATCGGGAGTATATGTTGTTGGCTGTGCAAAAGGACCTGCAAAGATAGAAGAAGTGGTTGCGGATTCGGTTGCAACTGCAAAAAAAATCCTTTGTTAAGGAGGACAATATGGACGTATTAATTTTAGGAAAAAATAAAATTAACGAAGCTTTAAGAGTGAAAATGAATCACGAAGAATTAAGCTGTGAAACCCTTGAGAATGTTTGCGAGGTAAAAGGTTTAAGCGTAAACAATGACTTTTATGTGGTCAAAACAGCAGATAAAACTTTTGAAGCACAAAGCATAATTATTACGGAAACACCAAAATATGATGCACTTGAGGTTGACGGCACAAAGCTTTTAAACCTAACGGATTGTTCTGTTTCTGACTCGCTCTTAAAAGCGAAGGTTCATGACAAAATTGTTTTTTTGCTTGACTATTCGGTTGAATCACCAGAGCATATGACAAGAAAAGCATTGGAACTTGCCAAATGTATGGCTTCAAAAAAGAAACAGGTTTACATATTCAATCGGTTTATGCGTACCGCTCAAAGAGAAATTGAAGAACAATATAGAGAAGCTAGAAACTTAGGAATCACATTTGTTAAGTATGAGAACATTTCTGTTTCCTATTCGGACGACACACAGTTTACTGTAAAAGCTTGCGACGGCGTGTTTGAGACAGAAATTGCAACAAGTTTTGTGGTTGCAGACGGAGTTAAAAACGCTGAAAAGCTAAACGCACTTGCCAGTGTTTTAAAAATTAACGTGAGGGCAGATCGCTTTTATTTGTACCCAGCTCTCACTAGTCGTAAAAATATTTACATGTTTAACCCAATGGCAGATGCAAGTGATGTAGTAATCCCAAGCATCAAAGACTTGAAGCTAAACTGCAAAGAGCCAGAATCTTTTGCAGAAATCGACGCTCGCAAATGTGCGTTTTGCTACTCCTGTTACAGAGCCTGTCCTCACGGTGCTCTTGTGCCAGACCTTGAAAACTCGGCAATGAAATGTATTGAATCCGTTTGTGACGCTTGCGGAACTTGTGTGGCGATTTGCCCGGGTCAAGCGATTACGCTTTCTGGAGATACTAATAAAAAAGAGAACAACAAAAAGATTAAAATCCTTTGCTGTGAAAACGGTGCAAGACAAGCGGTTGCAGAAATTGAGAACGAACTCGGCGATGTGATTTTAAATCTTGACATCGAGAGTGTGCCTTGCGGCGGAAACATTGGACTTGATAAAATAACGGAAGCTTTGCATTCCCACCAAAAAGTGCTCGTAGCGGTTTGTAAAGATGATGCTTGCAGACATTTTGTTGGCGGCAAACGTGCCTGTAAACAAGTGGAACGCACAGCAGAAGCTCTTAAAACTGCAAACCTTGACAGCACAACAGTCAAGAGCATTCAAGTATCGTGTGCGATGCCAAACGTATTAAAAGATTGCATTTTAGACTTTGCGAAAATGTAAGGAGGGCTAGTTTTGATAGTTGCTGAACAAAAAAATATAGCAGAAATACTTTCTTCACTGGAAAACGTGAATGGAAAAAGTTATAAGCGTGTCGTGATTGCTTCTTGCGGAACTTGCGTAACAGTTTGTATGGCTGGCGGCGAAAAAGAAGCACTCGAAGTGAAGAATTTAATGTTGGTTGATGCAAAAGAAAAAGGCTTTGACCGCACCGTTTCAGTTGTAAACTGCAAAAGACAGTGCGACAAAGAATTTTTAGAGGACTTAAAAGGCGAACTTCAAGACGGCGATGTCATTTTATCTCTTGCTTGTGGCGTAGGCGTTCAGTTCTTGGCAGAATTTTTAGACGACAAACTTGTTGTGCCGGGGCTTAACACAAAATTCTACGGTGCAGCAAAAGAACTCGGCTACTGGACAGAGTATTGCCAAGGCTGTGGAAACTGCTTGCTTGAGAGTACAGGCGGTGTCTGTCCGATTGCACGTTGCTCAAAAACAAACTTTAACGGCCCATGCGGCGGTTCTCAAAACGGAAAATGCGAAATCAGCACCGATACAGACTGTGCATGGCAATTGATTTATAAAAAATTAAAATCATTTGATAGACTTGACAGGCTCGAAAAAATACATGAAGTCAGAGATTGGCGTACAAGTCGTGATGGCGGACCTCGTACATTAAAACGTCTTGACGTAATGATTGACGAAGAATAGGGAGGGGAATGGTAGATATGCCAAACGAAATAAGCAATTTGCAGAGACTACTAGAAGCAGGGCATTTTTCCGTGACAGCAGAGATAGGACCTCCCATGAGTTCAGACGGAGACAATGTTCGTAAAAAAGCAGAAGAGTTAAAAGGCTTGGTGGATGCGGCAAACGTAACCGACAACCAAACAGCGATTGTAAGAATGTCTAGTATTGCGGCGTCTTATCTTGCACTGGAAGAAGGTCTTGAATGTATTGTTCAAATGACTTGCCGTGACAGAAACAGAATCGCAATCCAAAGCGATATACTCGGTGCGTATGCAATGGGACTTAAAAATCTTTTAATTCTCTCAGGTGACCACCAAACTTTTGGTAACCACCCAGGTTCTAAAAACGTGTATGACGTAGACTCAATTCAATTGTTAAAAGGGCTTAAACATTTGCAAGACCACGGCGAGTTCATGGGCGGCAGCAAATGCAAGAATCCACCAAAATTCTTTTTGGGTGCAACAACCAATCCATTTGCAGACCCAGAAGAACTTCAAATTATTCGTCTTGAGAAAAAAATTAACGCCGGTGCAAGATTTATTCAAACACAAGCGATTTATGATCTTGAAAAGTTTGAGAGCTTCATGGAAAAAGTTCGTGCTCGTGGGTTACACGAGAGAGCGTATATCCAAGCCGGAATCCTTGTTAATAAATCACTAAAATCCATTCAAATGACACAGCTTGTTGCTGGTATGTCCATTCCAGACGTTTTGGTGAAAAGAATGGCAGACGCCGAGAACAAAGAAGCAGAGGGTATGGCAATTGCTCTTGATTTAATTGGCAAACTAAAAGAAATTAAAGGCATTAGTGGTATACATATTATGGCGGTTGGTTGGGAATCTATCGTTCCTACAATCGTTGAAAAAGCTGGATTTTTGCCAAGACCAATACTTGATTAATCGGAGGTGTATGTATGAGTTTTCGAAATGAAGTGAGCACTACACCAGGCGGTGCTAATTTATTAAATTGTTTTTTATGCGGCTCATGTACGGCTGGTTGCCCTGTTAATGAAATAGACGACAGTTACAACCCTAGAAAAATTATGCGTCAGATTTTACTCGACAAAAAAGAGGACGTTGTAAACTCAAAAGAAATTTGGAAATGTAACCAATGTCATACCTGTGTGGCACATTGCCCACAAGACGTTCGGTTTGCAGATATTGTTCGTGTTCTTAGAGAAATCGCAGTTAAAGATGGTGTTGTTTCGAAAGAATTACTTGACAAAATTCAAGGAATTGACTTAGAAGCGAGAAAGGCAAGGCTAACAAATGTTTGTGCGGAGCTTGCGAATACCTCGTTGAAATAATTATTGAGGAGGGCAATTATGAAGAAACCTGTAATGGTGGTAGGCGGTGGAATCGCTGGAATTCAGGCATCTCATGACCTTGCGGAAATGGGCGTACCTGTGTTTTTAGTGGAAAGCACACCAAGTATCGGCGGTAGAATGGCACAACTCGATAAGACCTTTCCGACAAATGACTGTTCGGCCTGTATCTTGGCTCCAAAGGTTACATCATGTTTTAATCACCCGCTTGTAAAAACTTTATCGTTTAGCGATGTGTTAGAAATCAAGGGCGAAGCGCCTGAGATGACTGCGGTTGTGAAAAGAAAACCTCGCTATGTTTCAGAAGATTTGTGCAAAGGCTGTAACGATTGTATTTCTGCCTGTCCAATCAAAGTGAAAAGCGAGTTTGACATGGGTGTAGGAGAGCGAAAAGCAATTTACAAGCCGTTTGCTCAAGCTGTGCCAAACAAAGTTGTTATAGATAAAAAAGGATCATCTCCTTGTAAATATCAATGTCCGGCTCATTTGGACGCTCATGCCTATGTTTCGCTTGCGGGCGAAGGTAGATATGAAGAAGCACTTCAAGTAATCAGACGCACAACACCTTTTGCAGGCGTTTTGGGTCGAGTTTGCTTGCATCCTTGCGAGTCCAATTGTACAAGACAATACGTAGAAGAACCGATTTCGATTGCGGCGATTAAACGTGTGGTCGTTGATGCAGTTAAAAAACAAGGCAAAATGACAGGCATCAAAGTAACAGGCGAAGCAAAAGAATCTAAAGTTGCTATCGTTGGTGCAGGCCCTGCTGGTCTTAACTGTGCGTATAAACTAGCAATCGAAGGTTATAAAGTTACCGTATTTGAAGCACTTCCTGTTGCGGGTGGTATGCTGAAAGTCGGTATCCCTGATTATAGACTTGATAAATCTGCTCTTGCAGAAGAAGTGAAACTGATTGAGGACATGGGTGTTGAAATTAAACTTAACACTGCAATCGGCAAAGACTTCACTTTGGAAGATTTAAAAGCAGCCGGTTATGCGGCAATTTTCCTAGCAGTTGGTGCTCACAAAGACATGAAGCTTGGCATAAGCGGCGAAAATGCAAAGGGAGTTATTTCTTCCGTAGACTTTTTGCGTGAGTTAAACCTCGGCGACAAAACAAAAATTGGCGAGAAAGTGTTAATCATTGGCGGCGGAAACGTGGCGATGGACGCTGCTCGTTCCTCATTAAGACTTGGCTGTGACGTAACGGTTGTTTATAGAAGAACCCGTGACGAGATGCCAGCAAACGAATGGGAAGTAGAACACGCAATTGAAGAAGGCGTAAAATTCATGTACTTAACCGCTCCGATGGAAGTGGTTGAGACTGATGAAAAAGTATCCGGACTTAAGTGCGTTAAAAATAAACTCGGCAAGGCTGATGCAAGCGGACGTAGACGTCCAGAACCAATTCAAGATTCCGAATTTGTAATCGAAGCGGACTGCATTGTAACCTCAATTGGACAATACACAGCTACGGAAGATTTAGAAGCGGCTGGATTTAATGTTTTCAACAAAAAAGGTATCAACTGCAACAAAAGCAATATGCAAACCAACATCGAAGGTGTGTTCGTAGGCGGCGATGCAATGCGTGGTCCTGCTACCATGGTTGAGGCTGTTGCAGACGGAAACATGGTTGCAAAATCCATTATCAACTACTTGGAGAAAAAGAACGACCCAATTGAACCGTTCCTACTTCCACAAACAAAAATCGAAGATGTTGAGATTAAAGCGTTCCAAAAAGAAGCTCGTGCAAAAATGCCAATGATTTCTCTTGATAAAAGGACAACAACTTTCGATGAAGTTGAACTTGGATACTCCGAGGAACAAGGCAGAGCAGAGGCACAACGTTGTGTGGACTGTTCGATTTGCTGTGAGTGCCGTATGTGTGAAGAAGCTTGCCAAGCAAAAGCAATTTGCCATGAGCAACAAGAGGAAATCCTAGAGATTCCAATTAGCTCCGTGGTTCTTGCTTCGGGATATGATGTAACAAAAGATATTCCGCCAGAGTTTGGTTATGAGCGATACAAAGATGTTGTGACTAGCCTTGAATATGAGCGTATTCTTTCGGCAGGCGGTCCATATGCAGGTCATGTTCAAAGACCATCAGATGGAAAAGCACCAGAGAGAATCGCATTTATACAGTGCGTTGGTTCAAGAGATAAACAATGTAATGCCGAGTATTGTTCGTCTGTTTGCTGTATGTATGCAGTCAAAGAAGCGATGATTACCAAAGAGCATTTACCAACTTGTAAAGACATTGACATTTTCTATATGGATATGCGTTCATACGGAAAAGACTTTGATAAGTACATAGAATCTGGTAAAACAAAATACAAACTCAACTTTGTAAGAAGTAGAATTTCTGGTGTTGAGCGTGACAATGACGGACAAATGGTAGTTACATTTGTAAACGAAAACGGTGTTCAAGATACGTCCAAATACGATATGGTCGTGCTTTCGGTTGGTATGAACCCTAAGAGCGAGAATATTGCGTTGTTTGACAAAACAGGAATCAAAACAGATAAACATGGTTTTGTTTGGTCGCATGAATTTAATGCGCCAGAAACTTCCAAAGACGGTATCTATGCTTGTGGTGTTGCGGCAGGTCCTAAGGATATTCCAGAGACAGTTATTGAAGCATCAGCGGCGGCAGCTTCAGCAGCAAAAATGGCACAGCTCCGTGAAATTGATTTGTATAACGATTATTCTACTTTCTTTCAAGAAGAAATTGCTGTTCCAATGCGTGATGTTTCCAAAGAGCCTGTTAAAGTTGGTGTGTTCCTATGCCACTGCGGTGTAAACATTGGCGGTTATATCAATATTAAAGAACTTCTTGAATATTCAAAAACATTACCTTTTGTGGTGTATGCAGAGCAGTTCCTATACACTTGCTCCGTTGATGCACAAAAGATTATTGCAGATAAAATTG
>JAVBKL010000229.1:0-3561 GCA_031554055.1 Eubacteriales bacterium
TTTGTATTTCTGCTACTAGCGGTGGAACTGGATCATGCACCGGCATGTACAAAGTCGATTTGCCAGACGGTGATTATATCATTAGAAAGCTAACGCCTATTGAAGCTGAGCGTTGTCAAACCCTACCCGATAATTACACGACTTTTGGGGTTGATGATAAGGGAAAAGTAGTAAATATCAGCAATACACAGAGATACAAGTGTGTGGGGAACGGTTGGACTGTTGATGCCATTTCTCACATTTTGAGCTACTCTATCAATCAAGAATCTGCTTGTGATTTATAAACTTTCCCCCACTCAGCCAGCACATTCATTACTGGGCCCAAGGTTTCGCCTAATTCGCTGAGTTTGTATTCGACTCTTGGAGGAACTTCGGCATAGACGGTACGTACAAGTAAACCATCATTCTCCAATGAACGAAGATTATCGGTCAACACTTTTTGGCTTATACCTGTAACGCTCTTTTTTAATTCTCCAAAACGCTGTGTGCCATCAATTAAATCTCTTATAATCAACAGCTTCCACTTGTTTCCGATTAAGTAAACAGTGGTTGCAACAGGACAAGGCGGCAATTCATTTTTTGTCAACACGGCTATTCCTCCAATAGTTACTAAAATGTTACTATATAATAAAATAGTGCCTACTTTACGATTAACCCTAATAATGATATTTTATTGTTACAGACTAAAAACGTCAAGTAAATTATTTTATGGAGGACACCAACATGAAAGAATCACAGGTAAAAAATATCAATAATATTGAACCAAACAATGTTGAAAGGGACGGTAACAAATTTACAATTAAGGCGGCAACTGATGCAGAAGTGCTTGGAAAATGTACTGCTTCATTCATTGAAGTTGAACCCGGTAACTATGCTTTTGGGTATCATTACCACGAAGTCAATGAAGAAATCTTCTGCATTATCAGCGGCGAAGGAGCTATACGCACACCAAAAGGCGAAATTGCTGTCAAGGCAGGCGACGCAGTTTCATTTCCTACGGGTGAAGGCGGTGCGCATGTTATTCGCAACTCGTCAGCAACCGAAAAGCTAGTATATATCGACTTTGGCACAAGAAGCAATTTTGAAATTGCACACTTAATTGATGCTAAAAAGTTGATGATCAACACACCATTTACAAATACAATAATTGATGAAGTGTAAATAAATGCGATTAAAATACTCGCTTTCAGCCGTTTTCTTTAACTATTGAGAAAATGGCTTTTTTCTTGTCTTTAGAGAATATCTAAAGGCATTTTTTATTTTTAGCACAGAGCCTCAGTAAATTTTTCTGTGAAAAATTCGTGCAAAGCACGCCAGACTTCTTTCTGGTACTTGCAAGGCTCTATTTTTATACAAAAATCTAAGGAGGACAACAAAATGGAATTTTTTACAGAGGCAATCGACGTAACAAGCACCCTTGTTATCGCACTAGGAGCCGGTCTTGGCGTATGGGGGATTATCAATTTACTCGAAGGCTACGGCAACGACAATCCGGGCGCGAAATCGCAAGGAATCAAACAACTTATGGCGGGCGGTGGTGTGGCACTTATCGGCATAACACTTATTCCAATGCTTTCTGGTTTGTTTAGTTAATGCCAGATTTATTCGGTGGGATTGGCGATTGGTTTAAAGAGATTTTAGTCAGTGGCATAATGAGCAATTTTAACGGCATGTTTGATGAAGTAAATACAAAGGTTGGTGAAATTGCTTCACAGGTAGGTCAGACCCCAGAGGGTTGGAACTCTGGGGTTTTTAATATGATTAAATCTTTGTCAGATACAGTTATTATACCAATTGCCGGCATGATTTTAACATTCGTGCTGTGTTACGAGCTTATCCACATGATTCTCGAAAAAAACAATATGCACAATTTTGACACATTTGAAATCTATAAATGGATTTTCAAAACATTTGTAGCAGTCTACATTCTAACCCACACTTTTGACATAGTGATGGGGATTTTTAGTTTGGCACAATTCGTTGTAAATGGAAGTGCAGGCATTATACAAGGCGACTTAAATATTAACCTAGCAATAGATGAATTAGAAACCACGTTGCAAGCCATGGAATTGGGTGAGCTTTTAGGCTTGTATCTGGAATCGGCAATTATAAGCCTTGCCATAAAAGCTATGTCGCTGTGTATTTTCATCATCATTTATGGACGGATGATTGAAATTTACCTCACCGTTTCCATTGCACCGATACCATTTTCAACAATGGTCAACCGTGATTGGGGGCAGATGGGCAACAATTACCTCAAATCACTATTTGCACTAGGTTTTCAAGGTTTTTTAATGATGGTGTGCATTGCCATTTATGCTGTATTACTGCAAAGCATAACGGCATCGGACAATATTCATATAGCCATTTGGGGTTGTGCTGGTTATACCGTGTTGCTGTGTTTTACTCTATTTAAAACAGGCAGTCTTGCCAAGGGCATTTTTGGTGCGCACTAAACAACCCAACGAACAAGGGCGCACGAAGTGCGTTTTGCGTAACAAAATTGAGAAACTAAATTATAAATTACAGAAAGGAAAAAATTATGACTGAACAAGAAACGAATAACACAGAAGCAATAACAGGCATGAAATTAGATGTCAAAGTTCGTCCAATAACACCGAAAAACAACCTCATGGCTTTTGCAAGCGTTAAAATTAACGATTGCTTTATGGTTGATGGTCTAAAAGTTCTCACCGGAGAAAAAGGACTATTCGTGAATATGCCTAGTGTTAAAGACAATAAAGGTGAATATCACGATGTTTGCTTTCCAGTAACGGCAGATTTTAGAAAACAACTTAATTCTGCGGTTTTAGATGGGTACACAGCGGAGATTGAAAAATTACAAGGCGTAGTTGATGCCGCAAAAGGTATGCCCGATAAACCATCGATCAAAGAAAAGCTAAATGAAGCAAATAAAGAAATTCAGTTACGACCACCTGCTAAAACGCCAGACTCGCCTAAGAAAGATGATGTTTCACGTTGAGTCTAAACCAAACTGAAGGAGGAAAAAATCTTGTGTCTAGTTCAGAAAAGTACGGGATAGTCCTCGCCGATCCAGCGTGGGCATACAGAGTATGGAGCAAAAAAGGAGCAGGAAGGAGTGCCGAAAATCACTACTCAACCATGAGTATAAAAGATATATGCGAACTGCCTGTTGCTGATATTACAGCAAAAGACTGTTCGCTTTTTTTATGGGTAACTTTCCCCAACTTGCAAGAAGCGTTTAATGTTATTGATGCTTGGGGGTTTAAGTTCTGTACTGTGGCTTTTGTTTGGGTAAAAAGAAATAAAAAATCTCCAAGTTGGTTTATGGGACTCGGTCATTGGACTCGTGCTAACGCTGAAATATGCTTGCTTGCAACAAAAGGACACCCAAAACGTATCTCAAAAGCTGTAAGACAGATTATAGATACCCCGATTGAAAAACACAGTAAGAAACCAGATGAAACAAGAACTCGGATTACTCAATTACTAGGCGATTTACCCCGTATAGAGCTATTCGCAAGGCAAAAAGTCGATGGTTGGGACGCATGGGGCAATGAAGTTGAAAGCGACATTGTT
>JAVBKL010000063.1:0-5283 GCA_031554055.1 Eubacteriales bacterium
GTTGGAAGACTTTGACGGTGAATTTTTGCTTTTGTATATTGCATGATGTCTTTTAGTTTGTAAATTTCTTTTCCCACAACAAAGGTGAACGCCTTACCAGCTTTGCCAGCACGACCTGTTCTACCGATTCTGTGGATATAATATTCTTCGTCTTGCGGTAAATCAAAGTTAAACACGATGTCAATGTCATCAACGTCGATGCCTCTCGCCGCAACGTCAGTTGCCACAAGAATTTCCAGTGTCCTGTTACGAAATTTCTTCATTACAATGTCACGCTGTGTTTGTTTTAAATCACCGTGAATACCCTCAGCAAAATATCCTCGACCTTGCATCTGCTCAACGACTTCGTCAACTCGTCTTTTGGTGTTACAGAAAACGAGTGCCAGCGTTGGGTTGTACATATCAATCATCCTGCAAAGTGCTTCGAGTTTGTTTTTCTCTTTCACTTCAAAATAACCTTGCTCAATGCTTGGGACAGTAAGTTCTTTACGAACTACCTTGATATGCTCTGGTTCATTTTGAAATTGCCTAGTCAAATCAAGAATTGATTTTGGCATCGTTGCAGAAAAAAGAATCGTCTGACGTTGTTCTGGAACCTTTTTGAGAATGATCTCAATATCTTCCCTAAAACCCATATCAAGCATTTCATCTGCTTCATCCAGTATAACCATTTTTACGGTTTCTAGTTTTAATGTGCGACGTTCCATGTGGTCCATAACACGACCAGGTGTTCCAATGATAACATGAGCACCTTTTTTCAATGCCATGATCTGTCTGTCAATCGGTTGCCCACCATACACTGGCAACACCCTAATGTTGTCCTTATATTTTAACAGCTTGCGAAACTCTTCGCTAATCTGAATAGCAAGTTCACGTGTTGGGCATAAAATAATTGCTTGTAAATTTCTGTCCGCTGGATCCACCATTTCAAGGCATGGTATTCCAAACGCGGCAGTCTTGCCTGTTCCTGTTTGCGATTGTCCTATAACATCTTTTCCTGACATGATAACATCAATCGCTTGCGACTGAATCGGAGTTGCTTCTTCAAAGCCCAAGTCTGCTATGGCTTTAATAATGTCGGTTGATAAGTTCATTTCTTCGAATTTGTTTGATTTCATTCTCTAACCCTTTCATAATTACATACACAATACATATGACATCCTTAATAATATCACATCCATAAAAATTTGCAATGATTTTTTGAAAATAATGTTGACATGATAATTTTCATATGCTATAATCAGTTCTGTTGTGAGCAAACAAGCAGTTGTGGCGGAATTGGCATACGCGCTAGACTAAGGATCTAGTGGTCCTAGACCTTGGGGGTTCGAGTCCCCCTAACTGCACTTTGCGCGAATGGCTCAGTGGTAGAGCATCGCCTTGCCAAGGCGAGGGCCGCGAGTTCGAATCTCGTTTCGCGCTCTCTTTCAAAGTAAAACTAACTTTGATTTAGTTTTACTTTGAATTTAATTTTTTATTCCTTAAATATTGGGCTGTCGCCAAGCGGTAAGGCACCAGACTTTGACTCTGGCATTTCCGAAAGTTCGAATCTTTCCAGCCCAGCTAATAAAAACCCCAACAAACTTATGTTTGTTGGGGTTTTTATTTTGTGTTACCATTTAATGGTTTATATGTACAAAAAAGGTGCAACCTCCCCTACTCGAGAAGTTGCACCTTTATGTATTTTCCTATTTGCCAACTTTTTCAATAATTGCTTTGGTTGGGCATTTTGCAATGCAAGTTGCTTCTTTACAGTTTTTCTCGCAGATTGTAGAATCCACGATTGCCAAACTGTTTTCAACTTTGATTGCACCGTGTGGGCAATTCTTACCGCAAAGACCACAACCGATACAAGGAACGTCGCAATTTTTCTTAGCAACAGGACCTTTGTCCTTTGAATTACACTTCACGGAAACATGATAACCTTCTGGCTCGAGGCTAATCACTTTTCTTGGACAAACCTTCACGCATTTTCCACAAGACGTACAAGCCTTCTCATTGATGTGAGGGATGCCACCTGTTTCAGTGATTGCATCAAATGTACAAGCGGATACACAAGAGCCGTAGCCCAAGCAACCATACTTACACGCTTTGTCGCCACCCATAACCAGGTTTGCAGCAACGCAATCTCTAATACCTTCATACTCAAAAGATTTTCTAGCATTCACGCCTTGGCATTTGATAACAGCCACTTTTGGTTCTGTTGGTGCTGCTACTTTTCCTGTGAGCTCTGCCACTCTGTTTGCAATGGCGTCTTTGCCCGGAGCACAAAGATTTGGTGCAACCGTTGGATCAAGCACGACTGCTTCGGCATAAGCCATACAGCCCGGATAACCACAAGCACCGCATTGTCCCTTTGGTAAAATATCTTCAACTATGTGTATGAGTGGGTTGATTTCTACCGAGAATTTTTTATTGACATACGCCAATATAAACCCGAATACAATTCCAACCGTGCCCATAACAGCTACTACTGATATCGCAATTGTCATATTCTGCTCCCCCTATAAAGTAATCATGCCAGAGAAGCCCAAGAAAGCAAGAGCTAACATTCCGCCGAGGATAAAAGCAATTCCCAACCCTTGCAACGATTTAGGCACATCTGCATAATTTAATTTTTCTCTAAGACTTGCCATAAGTGCAAGCGCTAGAGCAAAGCCAAGACCAGAACCAAACGCATAAACTGAACTTTCAATAAAATTATAGTGATAGTCAGCATTTAATAGAGGTACACCCAAAACAACGCAGTTGGTAGCAATTAACATAAGATAAATGCCCCACATATTGTAAAGGTTTGGTGCAAGTTTTTTGGTAAGTGTTTCGAGCAACTGCACGAAACTTGCAATTAAGATGATGAAAACTACTGTTGTTAAAAATTCCAATTGGAAAGGTATAAGCACAAAGTGATGCACCAACCACGCAAGCATAGAGCTAAGTGTCATAACGGCAGTAACAGCAAAACCCATTCCAACTGATGAGTTGAAATTTTTAGAAACGCCGAAGAAAATACAAAGACCCAAGAAACGAGTTAATACGAAGTTATTAATAACAATCGCACTTAATAGAATTAAAATATACTCATGCATTGCCTTTCACCTTCTTTTCTTGATAATCGCTATATTTTTTAAATGCAGCAACTAAAAATCCCATGATGATAAATGCACCAGGAGGAAGAATTACAATAAGTGGAGCGTTATACCACTCGCCTAAGATTGGAATGCCCATAAGTGCACCAGTTCCTAAAAACTCACGGATACCACCAATTAAAACCATTGCAAACAAGAAACCAACACCCATGCCTAAACCATCAATAAATGAAGGAAGAGGAGCGTTCTTGGAAGCAAACACTTCTGCACGAGCCAAGATAATAGCAAAAACTACAATCAGAGCCAAATAAATTCCTAAGTCTTTATACAGAAGCGGAGAAAACGCTTTTAAAACAAGCTGAACCACGGTAACGATTGTTGCGATTGAAGTGATATAAACAGGAACACGAACTTTTGGGTTTACAATTTTTCTGATACAAGAAACCGATAAGTTGTTCATGCTTATAACGAAAGTAACGGCGAGTCCCATTGTGAGTGCGTTTACAACAGAAGTTGTAACAGCAAGACCCGGGCAAAGGCTCAAGGCCAAAACGAAAATGGGGTTTTCCATTATGATACCCTTTTTAAAGATATTAAAATATTCTCTCATTTTGTTCCCCCCTTGTAAGCATTTACTTCGTCAATTGCTTCAACAACATTTTTAACAACTGCTCGAGACGTAATGGTTGCTCCTGTAAGAGCTTGAATATAATCTGTTTGAGATGGGTCTTTGGTTACTACCAAGTTTTCCTTTGTGATTCCTTCAAATTGATCTTTGAAAGGCGATTTATCCGCTTTATCTCCAAGACCAGGTGTTTCTTTATGAGCCACTACGCTGTATCTAACAACTGAGCTATCTTTTTCGGAAATAGCAACCATCATTTCAATGTGTCCACTAAAGCCTGCTGTCACAACTGGAACTATGTAAGTAGTTTTTTCTCCGCCAACGATTGCAACATTCCAACCTTCTTTTCCTTCAACAGGCTCGAAAGATTCTGCCTCTGGAACAAGTTGCTTCATTGTCATAATTTTTAGTTGCTTTTCACTTTCGATTGCATAAGGATTTGTAAAGTAAAAAACCGTAGCAATTATAATACCCGAGACAATACAAGCACAAAAGAGATTAAATGCCATTTGAACTATAGTATATTCCTTTTCGTGATGCTCACCGCTCATTATGCCGCCCTCCTTGCTACACCAAATATTCTTGGTTTTGTGTATCTATCGATGATAGGTGTTAAACTGTTCATGAGAAGAATTGCGTAGCAAACGCCTTCTGGGTACGCACCAAATGTTCTAATAATGATTGTGATTGCGCCTACTCCAACAGCAAAAATAATTTGTCCTTTAGAAGTCATAGGAGCAGTTACATAATCAGTAGCCATAAAGAATGCACCAAGAATGACACCACCACTTAAAACATTAAAGATTGGGTCGCCTGTAAACAATGTTTCGCCTGTAAACATCCAACCAAATACAGCAACAGAAAGTATTGTTATCACAGGAATTTGCCATTTGATATACTTTTTATAAAGCAAATAGCAACCACCAATTGCAATCAAAATTGCTGAAATCTCGCCAAGGCTTCCGTTTTTCATACCGAAAAGCATATCGGTATAAAGAGCCATTGGAGAATCATTGTAAAGTTTCATGAGGCTTGAAAAACCTTCTTCGCTAGCAACACCAAGAGGAGTTGCTTTAGAAACTGCATCTGCACCAATGTATTTAATGTCTGTCCAAGTAGTCATGGCAACCGGCCAAGAAACGATAAGAGCAGCTCTGGCAGCAAGTGCAGGGTTAAAAATGTTATAGCCTAAGCCACCCATTGTATGCTTACAAACAACGATAGCAAAAATACTACCGAGTGCAGCCATATACAAAGGAAGGTTTGGAGGTAATGTCATTGCAAGCAAAAGACCTGTAACAAAAGCACTACCATCATCAATCGTTACTTTCTTTTTTAAAACTTTTTGGCTAACATACTCGCTAGCAACAGCAGCGATTACGCAAGTGAGCACTACAAGGAGTGCTCCTATGCCAAACTTATAAACACCAAAGGCAACCGCTGGTAAAAGTACACAGCCTACCGTCCACATAATCTTTTTTACGGACACTTCGTCACGCAAATGCGGAGATGAGGAAACGGTCAACATATTATCCATTCAAATCAACTCACATTCTTTTTAATTTCTAAATC
>JAVBKL010000026.1:0-30741 GCA_031554055.1 Eubacteriales bacterium
AACTCTAAATGGTTGAACCGATATTTTCCACAAGCCAACGTCATAATGATACAATCCTTTGGCACAGCTTGAGCAAAATCGGTGTAGTAATTTCTGCCGGGTCTTGCTCCGTCACAGCCGCCCATTAAGAAAAATCTTTTGATTTTTCCGTCTTTCACAGCGTTTATAATGGTTTCTGCGTGGCTAAGAACCGCCTTATGCCCAAAGCCCACCAAAATTTCCTTTGGAATCTCGTCTTCTTTGAACCCGCCAAGTTCCAAAGCCTTTTCAATGATGACACTAAAATCCTTCTTGCCGTTTTCATCACGATGAATATGGGTGAGTCCGTCATGCCCAACGACGCTTGTTGTAAAAATCCGGTCTTTGTAAGATACTTGGGGCGTCATCAAACAGTTGGTGGTCATTAAAATACAGCCGGGCAAATTGTCAAATTCTTTTTGTTGGTTTTGCCATGCCGAGCCGAAGTTTCCGACTAAGTGTGGATAGCTCTTGAGCTTTTCATACCCATGCGATGGCAGCATTTCGCTGTGCGTATAAATATTAATGCCACGGCCTTTTGTTTGCTCAAGCAATAATTCCAAATCAAATAAATCATGGCCAGATACCACGATGAAAGGGCCTTTTTTCACTTTTGTGTTGACTTTGTGCGGCGACGGACTTGAGAAGTGCTCGTTGTTTGCTTTATCGAGTGTTGCCATCGTGAGAACAGCCTTCTCGCCAGTTTCTAGCATCAGCGTGACTAAATCGTTGAGCTTTAAATGGTCATCAGCGAGAGCCGCCATGGCAGCTACATAAAAATGATCAACGACATCGTCGTGGTACCCGAGTACCCGAGCTTGGTGGCTGTATGCCGCCATTCCTTTTAGCCCATATTTAATTGTTTCACGCACAGAACGCACGTCTTCGTCCATTTTTTGATCGTACATGATGCCAGCTTTTCTTGCATCTTCAAGAATTTGTTCCTTATTTTGGCTTAAATCATAAACTGCTTCTGGTAAAGATAATTTTTCGGAAATCTCGACTTCCTTACGAAGTTCTTCTTTTAATTGCTGGGACTGTTTAAGCATGGCTAAGTGATGCTCTTCGTTGAAATTTACGTTTGTGAGTGTGGTAAACAAAGCGTCCTCGATGAACATTACGAATTTCTTTTGTACTGATTTTTTGCTCTTTAGCAATTCGTTGCAATACAGAGCGATTCCCTTTGATTGGTAAACCAATAAGTCTTGGTAAGCCGCAATGACAGGTGATTTTCCGCAAACGCCTTTTTGGGTGCAACCACGACCACCAGCGGTTTGTTCACACTGATAACAAAACATTAAATTCTGCATAAAGTCCTCCTTAAATTTGATATATTAGAAATTATTTACAGTTAAAATATTTTTATACCCCTCGATAAATGTTCTTGTGCAATCTTGCGTATTTATGCTACAATTACAACAAAGAATCTGACTGGTAAGAGGTGTGTTGCTCATGCAAAAGGGAAGCTTGTATGTTATCATTGCGGCTGTTTTTTGGGGAACGATTCCTTTTTTTGGACGAACGCTTTCAAGCCTTCATATAGATGCGTTATCGTCCGCTGCCGCACGTGCCTACTTTGCAGCAATCATATTACTGGCAATCTGTGCCGCAAGTGGTGACTTGTTTAAAGTAAAAATAAAAGACTTAAAGTTTTTTTTGCTGGTTGGTGCAATCGTTGTGACGGGCACGTATTCCTTTTATTTGCTTGCCATTGAGCATTTATCCACAGCGATGGCGGCGATTTTGTTGTATACCGCACCTTCGTTTGTGGTGGTTTTTAGCCGAATATTTTTTAAAGAAGCGTTTACCGTTCAGAAAATTGCGGCACTGTTGCTTGCAATCTTTGGAAGTTTTTTGGTGGTTCGAGGCTATGATTTTTCCTCTTTAAAAATCAATGGCTTGGGAATATTTTTTGGTGTGATGTCGGGTCTTTGTTATTCGATGTTTACTATTTTTGGGCGGATGGGTCTTGGCAAATATAACCCACAAACCAACGTAACATTACAAACAGCGGCTGGAGCACTTGTATTTTTTTTGATTAGACCACCGTGGTCTTTGCACATAGAGTCGTCCACCGTGCTTTTATGTTTTATTGCGATAGCGGTTTTAGGCAGTGTGGTTCCATATTTTTTATATTTAAAAGCGATGCAAGGTGGACTTGAGGGTTCAAGAGCGAGCATACTGGCGACACTTGAACCAATTATGGTTGCCATTTTAGGATTTTTAGTCTTTAAAGAACTGCTCGAACTGCCGCAGCTCATTGGTATGTTGATTACCATTTCTGGTGCAATTCTTGTTTGCCTTCCACAAAAAAATGCATTGAAACAAAGTCAATAAGTTTATTCAAAACCGCAATTACATCAGGGGGTAGAGTCATGGAACAAAACATCACCAAAAATGGTAAAATCCTTAAATATATGCCGTTTGCAATTTTTGTTGCCATTCTGTTTATGTTTATAATCAATTTCGTATTGCTTCTCAAATACCCACCAATATTAATTGCGATTGATATAATCATGTTTGGACTTTTATTTCTTTGGCTGTATATATTTTTCACAGGCTTACAAAAAGAAATGCTTGACCGTGAGAAAGAATATCTTGAAAAAGCAAATTGGTATGTAAATATTTTAGACTCCATACCGTTTCCGTTGTCTGTAACAGACAATAAACTAAACTGGACATTTATAAACGCAGCAACCGAACGTTTGCTTAATGTGAAACGTGCAGATGTTTTGGGTCAACCTTGCAAAAACTGGGGATCTCATATTTGCGGTACAGAAAACTGTGGCATTTATTGTTTACGTCGAGGCAATAAGATTACCTTTTTTGATCAGGAGGGTTCGCATTTTCAGGTTGACTCGAACTTTTTATATGACACAGCAAAAACTAAAGTGGGGCAAATAGAAGTTGTGCAAGACATTACAAAGTTTTTTGAAAGCCAGCATACCATCGACAAGGTGAAGGCTGTGCATACGTCCATGATGGATTTTTCCCCGATTGCATTTTTCTTGGTTTCGTTTGATAAGAGAATCATCTTTGCCAATAAATATGCAACAGAAATTTTTGGGCTTGAGATTGGTGCTTATGATACTTTGTTTTCAATTAACAGTGAAAGCAATGATGTTTTGCTTAGTATAAAAAATAGCCCATCAAAGTACAATCAAGTCGTTAAACTTCGCACAAAAAGTGGTGCCATTCGCAGGTACAATATCGTTGGCGATATTATCAATTATGATAGTTCGGACTGTTATTTAATTTGGGTTTCTGATATTGAAAGTTTAGAGAACCAACGAGATTTATTGGTTAAGTCACGTGAGGACCTCGAAAATATTGTTGATACGCTCCCCATACCAATATTTGTCACAAGAGAAGATTGTGAAACTATTTTGTTTGCAAACAAAGAGTATTTGAATAAATTCTGGGGCAAGGAATTCAACATGGAAGTGATGAACCCAACTGCCATTTTGCCAGAGTTTCAATCAGGCGGGGCACAGTCACTTGACTATGCCAATGATTATATTAAACATGTACTCGCAAGTAATACAATGGTTGTAGCCGAGTTTGACTGTTTGATGCATGACGGAAGAGTGATTCAGACAAAAAATATTGCCAAACGGATTTCATATGGCGATGAAATGGCAGCAATGGTTATCATTGATGACATAACGCAACAGAAAGAACACGCAACCATGCTCATGGAAGCGGCCAGAAAAGAAAAAGATGCAAATATGCTCAAGAGCAAATTTCTCATGACGATGAGCCATGAAATAAAAACGCCAATGAACGCAATCATCGGCTTATCAGAAATTGAAATCAACAAGAAGCACCCCGATATATTTAACGAGCCGTTTAAAAAAATCAATGGGTCGGCAAAAATTTTACTTGCCATCATCAACGACATTCTTGATTTTTCAAAAATAGAAACAGAGAAGCTTGACATTATTGAAGAGGAATTTGATTTGGAAGAAACGCTTAGAGGGGCACTGTTTATGGCTTCCCAGCGGATTGAGGACAACAACGTAGAAATATTTTTAAAAACCGATTTTGACCTGCCAACAGTTGTGTACGGCGACAAAACTCGTGTTTGGCAAATACTTAAAAATATTCTTGACAACTCGGGAAAATTCACACAAAGAGGAAGCATCAGGCTCGAAGCCATTAAGCTTTCGGACAATGACAAAGTAATTAAAGTTAAATTTGTTGTAACCGACACAGGCATGGGTATTCCAAAAGAAGTGCTTGAGCATCTATACACGCCATTTGAGCAGTTTCATAACCGTGTGATTAACACGACAGGCACTGGCCTTGGCATGGCGATTACCAAACAACTGGTTGAGCTTATGGGCGGAAACATTACAGTTGAGAGTACCGTCGGCGTTGGAACCATAACAACCGTGATTCTTCCATTTAAACGAGTATCAAGCCCGACGTTTGGACAATCCATTAGAACCAATACGCTAAAAGGTAAAAATGTTTTAATTGTCGATGATGAGCCGATTTCCGTTGAAATTGTATCGAGTTTGCTTAAAGAAGCGGGAGCGACTTGTGTGATTGCAAGGTCTCGTGCAGAAGCACTTGTAGAAGCCACAAAGGTTTCAAATTTTGACATCGTGATCATTGACTATATATTGGGCGACAGCCTTGGAACAGACGTGGCACAAGAGCTAAACATGTTGCTCTCGCCGCAAATAAAATTCTTAATGGTTTCGGCTTACGCAAGGAAAATGCTTAGAGAAGACGTGAGAAACCTTGGATTTTTTGATTTGGTTGACAAACCGTTTATGCCTACCGCATTCATTGAAAAGGTTTGTGCCGCACTGGAAATTAATAAAATGACAAACAACGAAGTCAAGTCGGTGAGTTTCCCAGAGGCAAGAATACTTGTGGTGGAGGACAACTTCACAAACCAAGAAGTAGCGGACGGTATGCTTGAGACGTTTAAAATCAAAGCAGAGTTTGCAGAAAACGGCGAGGAAGCCATAAGAATGCTCGAGGCCAAGGAATATGACCTCGTGTTTATGGATATTATGATGCCGATTATGGACGGACATGAATGCACAGTTGCGATTAGAAATTCGGGAAAAGCATACAGCCAAATTCCAATCGTAGCACTTACCGCAAACGCCATGAAATCAGAAGTGGATAAATGCTTTGGTGAGGGAATGAACGGACATATTTCAAAACCAGTTGAATTTGATAAGATCTTACAGAGCTTATTAAAATGGCTACCAGAAAACTTACATGAATACAATTCAACACCTCGCTAAAAACATACTAAAAGCGTTAATGCCAAAAGGAGAAAATAGCCATGTCACATGAAGTTGACGATTACATTTTGCAATACCCAGAAGACGTTCAAGAACGGTTGCAAACCGTGCGTGCAATGATGAAAGAAATTGCTCCCGATTGCGTTGAAAAAATAAATTATGGTATGCCGGCTTTTGCTTTAAGAAAAAACTTTGCGTACATTGCGGGGCATACCAAGCACATCGCCATGTATCCCGGTGCTCTTTGTATGGAGGCTTTTGGCGAAAGTTTGAAAGGTTACAAAACGAGCAAAGGCACGGTACATTTTCCAATGAGCAAGCCGTTGCCGCTGGATTTGATTAAGCAGATGGTGGTTTTCTCGATTGAGAATCTCTAAGAGGATGTGACACAGCGAGGGGCGTAAGCAAATGGAAAATTTGCCGACGCCCCTCGTTTTATGTACTCTTATATTTCAAGCATAACCTTAATCGTCATTTCATTCTCATCTCGAATCGCCCCAAGTGCCTCTTCAAATTTTGCAAGCGGGTAAGTCGTAATTAAATGCTCAAGCATTTCGGCTTCTTCGGTCAAAAACTGCACGGATTCTTCCCAGTCGTTTTCCCTGTCGCAGAAACTAGAGTTCCAAGTGCCTTTTAAACTGATCTGCTTTTTGAGTATTTTCCAGTACAGATCTTTAGAAATTTGCACATCGCCGTCGGGGTTGCCAATCAGGATCACAACGCCAGAAGTTTGGCAGACTTTGATTGCGTGTTCAATGGTGACAGATTTGCCGACACATTCAAAGACAATATCTGCACACACATCGGTGTTGGATTCTGTCATATCCATAGCTTCATAGCCAAGCTTTGATGCGAGAAGCAGTTTGCTTTTGTTCTTACCGCACATGAATATTTTTTTTGCACCCATTTTTTTAAGGTATGCTGCTGTCAAAAAAGCGATGGTACCTGTGCCGATGATGGCACAGCTCATAAATTTATTAAAGTCAGCCATTTTTATTGCGTGGATAGCAATAGCTGTAGGCTCACACAGTGCTGCAATATGAAGTGGCAACGCATCATCGACCACCACCAAATTAAATACAGGCACAACCAAGTACTCGGCAAATCCGCCGTCGCACCTTGAGCCAAAGTAGTTATAGTTTTCGCAAGTTGCGTATTCTTGCTTAAGACAAGACTCGCATTTTTTACAGGGCAAAATGGGGAACACCACCACTTTTTTATGAAGCAAATCCGCAGAAACATCTTCGCCAAGCGCAACGACTTGGCCAGAAATTTCATGTCCAAGTATGGTTGGGAAATGATAGGTGCCTGTCTCATAAATTCTTGGTATGTCGCTTGCACAAATGCCGCAGTATCCAACTTTTATTAAAACCTCGTCTGCCGCAGGTTTTTTGACCACAACGTCACAATAACCTAGCTTGCCAATCGCTTTTAACTGCAAAGCCTTCATCGTTTTATTTTCCATGTAATCACCTATTTTCAAATACCTTTTCTGTTTTAAAACAAAGAAATTTGTTCGTTCTGGTAGGGAAGCTTATAATCTTTTATAATGTCTTTCATATGTGTTAAAATGCCGAGTTCGTTGCACAGCGGTCTAAACTTTTTATGTAGGGCAGATGCATTTGGACTTACACATTCGTATGAGTTTCCGTAAGCGGCAATGTATTTTTCTTTCAGCCCCTTAAAATCTTGGTCTAACGCATGAAACATATATTCACGGTTGCGGTCACGCATGGTTACGCCAAAAGCGGGGTAAATAAACTTTGCACCGTTTTCTTTGGCAGCATTTGCAATGGCAAGTACATTTTCTTCTGTGTCATTGATAAACGGCAGCACTGGCATAAGCAAGATACCGCAGTATATTCCGTGATCGGATAATTGTTTCAGTGCGTGAAAACGTTCTGAACTGAAAGCAACATGCGGCTCAATTTTTTTACAAAGCTCATCATCAAATGTTGTAATGGTTATTTTAACAAGAACAGGGGAGTGCTTTGCAATTTTTTTAAGTAAATCTAAATCACGAGTGATAAGCGGACTTTTTGTGGCGATGGACACGCCAAAGCCATAAAAATTGATGAGTTCTAAAACCCCACGAGAAAGCATGAGCTCACGTTCAAGCGGATTATATGGATCGCTCATGGCTCCAGTGCCGATAACACCGCTTTTTTTCTTGCCTTGCAGCTCACTCTTGACTGTTTCTAAAACCAAATCCTTCGGCATGACGGTATCAAAAATTTTAATACCGTAACATTCGCTTCGGCTATCGCAATAAATACAGCCATGGCTGCAACCACGGTATACGTTTAAATTATAATCATGCCCAAACCAATTATCGCCTTTAATTTTTGTAATCACAGACTCACCAACTAACAAAAAAGCACGGCGAATTATGCCATGCTTAAAAATTTAGATTTTCATAACAAAAAGCAAGTAAAACCACAAAGCACCATGAACGACCAAGCTGATGATGTACGTCAAATGAAAATACATCTTTTGCGTTTTGTGGTGATAGGTGTACATGCCGATGTAACCACCAAGAAAGCCGCCGATGGCACCCATAACGAGCAGCGTTTTCTCTGGGATTCGCCAAAGTCTTTTTTTTGCCATAGCTTTGTCACGACCCATAAGACCAAACAAAGCCACGTTCATGACAATATAGTACGAAAGAATAAAAACCATTATTTGAGTTGTCATCTTAAAATATCTCTCCAGTTTAAATCGCCACGATCAAGAGCCAACAAAAGGGCTTCTGCAGTGGCAAGGTTACTTGCAAGTGGAATATTGTGTATGTCACAAAGCCTTAAAAGGCTGTTAATATCTGGTTCGTAAAGTTTTTGGGCTACAGGGTCACGCAAAAAAATAACGAGGTCGATGTCATTATGAGCAACTTGAGCACCAAGCTGTTGTTCACCGCCCAGATGTCCGGCGAGGTATTTATGCACATTAAGCCCTGAAGTTTCTTCAATTAATCTACCTGTGGTTCCTGTAGCAAAAAGCTGATGTTTATTTAGGATATGTCTATATGCAATGCATAGATTTTCCATTAGTTTTTTCTTGCTATCGTGTGCGATTAAAGCAACGTTCACAAAACTCACCCCTCAAAAAATGATTTATTCCTTGACATACCAACATTGATACAAAGCCCAACGGCAACCATGCAAACCCACATAGAACTACCGCCAGAACTAATAAAAGGCAAAGATGCACCGGTGTTTGGAAGCAGGCCGGTTGCCACGCCAACATTTACAAAAGTTTGAAAACAAATCATGGTTGCTGCACCAACAGCAATCAGCCTGCCAGAAATATCAACGGCTTTTTGTGCAATGAGCAAGCATTTTAAAATAACAAGAAACAATACACCAAGCACAACCATACAGCCGATAAACCCAAACTCTTCCGAGATTACAGCAAAGATAAAGTCGTTATGAGCAGACGGAACCACAATCATACCGTCACCCAAACCTTTTCCCTGTAGCTGTCCCGAGGCAATCGCTTTGATTGACTGCAAGGTTTGATAAAACTTTGGGTCAGATTGGTCGTTGTTAATCCACAGCAAGAGACGTTTGATTTGATAGCCCGAAATAATTTTATCAATCAGAATATGTTTTGGGAGAGTCAAATCAATATACGTGAACAAAGCAATCGGCCCGATTAACCCGAATGCCGTGATGATGTATTTATAGCTCACCATGCCTACATACATAATCGCAATGGAAACGGCAAAGACAACAATAGCCGCCGACAGGGAGGGTTGCATCATAATCAAAACAACTGGCAAAGCAGCGGATATAAGTATAAACAAAAGCATCGGCAGCCTATTGACAAACTCCTGTTTTCTCTCAAACAAGGTCGCCAAGAATATAATCATAAAAATCTTGGAAAATTCGGACGGCTGAATACTCACACCACCACTACCTTGGCCAAACCTAATCCAGCGAGCGGTGCCTGTCAAATCTTGGTCACCCAAGAAAAAAACCAAAATCAATAACGCAATATTAAGGACATAAAACGCTATGTAAAATTTAGAAATGAAATGATAATCAATAAATGCGGCAGCAACCATAAGAACTAGGCCACTGGCAAACCAAAGCTTTTGACGTTCGTAAAAATCGACGCCGTCACCGCCAAGCGTACCAAGCGTTGCACTGCCAATCACAACGATGCCGAAAATTCCAAGCCCACATACGAGCGCTGCCAGCAAAAAGTCAAAAGACCTGTACTGTCTTCTCATGGGTTTTCTCCTACCTTATCGTGACACTTTCCTCATGTTCTTAATCGGAATATTCGCATAGAGCATCGGCACGGAGCGTCCGTTTTCATCAGAATCTGTCTGGGAAATATTAATATCGAGTTCGTCCTCGTCAATCTCCATGTAATTCGAAATAACTTTCATTATATCAATTTTAAGCATCTCTAACACTTGGGTTGAAGTATTAACACGGTCATGGATTAACACAAGTTTAAGCCTGTCTTTGGCAACATCTTTAGACGCGGGCTTTCTGGTCAAAAAACCGAATAAATCCATTAAAAAGCACTTCCTTTCAAAAGCTCTGGTTTAGTTACCAAACTTAAATAGTTTTTTTATTCTTGCAAAAATGCCATCATCAATATCAAGCTTCATCAGTGGAATGCTCTCGCCCTGTATTCTTCTTACGATGTTTCTAAAGGCTTGTCCCGCTCTCGAATTTTCGTCAAGGACAGCAGGTTCGCCACGGTTAGACGAAACAACAATGCTCTCATCATCAGGCACAACGCCGATTACATCAATGGCCAAAATATCTGTGACATCATCAAGTGTCATCATATCGCCACGTTTCACCATGTCTGGGCGAATACGGTTGAGAATCAGCATTGGGTTTTTAAGGTCAGACGCCTCAAGCAATCCGATAATTCTATCGGCATCACGTACAGCAGAAACTTCTGGCGTAGTAACCACGATGGCACGATCAGCACCAGCAATGGCGTTTTTAAATCCTTGTTCGATTCCGGCTGGGCAATCTAAAATGACATAATCAAATTCCTCACGCAAGCTCTCGCAAAGTTTTTGCATTTGTTCAGGTGTCACGGCGTCTTTGTCTTTTGTTTGAGCTGCCGGTAACAAAAATAAATTAGGGAAACGCTTGTCCTTTATTAAAGCTTGTTTCAAACGGCAAGTGCCCTCGATTACATCTATGAGGTCATAAACGATTCTGTTTTCAAGACCCATAATAACATCAAGATTTCTTAAACCAATATCAGCGTCAACGAGGGCAACTTTTTTGCCAGTAGCGGCAATACCAGTGCCGATGTTTGCAGAGGTTGTTGTTTTGCCAACGCCTCCCTTTCCTGATGTTATTACAATTACTTCACTCATTTTAATTCCTCCCAAAAATAGGTATTACTTTTGTATCTATCATAACAAAAAATATTCCTTTTTGCATCAAGTTTCTGCTCGCAAATTTCAACAATTTACATCATAGGTGTAATGTATATCTGGCCATCTTGTATATAAGCATACGAGGGGACTGGCTTTTTTCTGTTTCTTTTTTTAATTTCGTCAGGAATATAGGTTGCACGGTCTGCAATCCGTAGCTGTACAGGGGATAAGCATAACGCACTCACAAAGCATGAATCATCTCCAGCACAACCAGCATGAACCAAACCATTGATGGTACCAAGAACGATTATATTTCCTTCGGCAATAATTTCTGCACCGGGGTTAATATCACCGATGACTACAACCGAACCTGAAAACTTAATTGACTTGCCCGAACGCAATGAACCCTTATAAAAAGTAGCCATATGTTCAAGAGGATTAAAGTTTGACGGTATGGGCATTTCATTTTCAAATCTTGGCTGTTGTGAAACAGCTTTTTCATTTGGTTCAATTTTTGATTTAATGGGCTCTTGTTTCTCGTTTACAAAACTAACGTTTAGGTTCGATTTTTTCAGAACGATTTCTAACAGTTCGGCTTCTTCGTCTTCCGTCAAGTTTCGTCCTGTAAAGGTAATACTCATCTTTTCTCCGCCAAAAAATTTACTTGCATCAGAAACTTTCAGAGCGAGCATGGATTTGAGCTCGTCATAATCAGCGGTTTCGTCAAGCATTATAACTATTCCGTCTTTTTTTCCTTTAAAGACAACTATATTGCTCTGGTACATGAAATACCCCCTTTATTCTATCAAAGAATTTACTTCTTCATAATGCTGCGGTGTTACGTTTAATCCCATATACTCGGCGATTACTTTTTTAACGACTTGGCCAGCCGGTGCCGTCATTGTTTTTGTTGTGCCAAACGGCATAAGTACATAAACGGCTATTTCTGGTTTTTCGTAAGGGGCAAATGCCGCAAACGAAGAGTGCTCGGGTCGGTTTGATTTTTCTTGAGCTGTGCCTGTTTTTCCCGCCACACGCACAGGGAAATCCTTGAATAACTCATAAGCGGTACCTTGTGGATTTTCGGTTACAAGCAACATGCCTTTATAAATAGCCGAAAGATACTCGGGCAAAATATCAATTTGCTTTTCAACCACAGGAGAAAAGCTACGAACGGATTCGTCCTCTTGTGTTGTCACTTTGTCTAAAAAGTGCATTTGATAACGTGTTCCTTTGGAGGCAAGCGTGGAAACATATTTAGCCATCGTTGCGGATGTGTAATCGTTTTTCGCTTGACCGATTGCCGTACGAACGGTGTCACCGTCACGCCACATATAATCGGCAAGAGGTACATCGGGGTTGTAGGATTTTTCGGCGTACTCTTTAAACAGCGGAGAAGAAATGATTGGTGTGTCTTCTGGCCAACCGTTTGCCACAAGTGTGGCACGAACGACATCCGCTTTTTCGCCAATCTCAACGCCTGTGCGGCCATTTAGCCCAAAGTCTTCCATATATTTATTCAAGTAACCGATGCTTACATCTTCGTTTCCTTGTTTTTGGTTACCCATCATAAACGCCATCTCACAGAAGAAATAATTGCAAGAATGTTCGAGTGCCTGTGACACGTTTAAGCTGCCATGAGAACGCCCAATTGACCAGCAACTTGTATAAGGGCGACCCGCTTTTTCAAATGTGATGCGGTCATAGATGGTGGTTTTTGTGTTGATTGCACCAGACGCTAGGCCTGCGAGTGCAGAGATCATTTTAAATGTGGAACCGGGTGCTCTGGATTCCATAAACGCACGGTTGTTAAGCGGCTGTGTTAAATCATCTTGCATTATTTTTGTATAGTATTCGTTATTAAAGTTGTTCACGAGTTGGTTGTTGTCATACGACGGATAATTCACTGCCGCAATAACGGAACCTGTGTTTACGTCAGTCACCACAACCGAACCTGTGCATGGGTCAAGGTTTGTCATTTGCGGAGTAATTTCGTAGCTGTCCATTTTTTCGATGACGGCAGTAAGTGGTTTTACCACACCTGATTTAAGCTTTGCGATGTATTCCATATCACCCGTAATTATTTCTTGCTCAATCATAACAAGCAACATGGACACAGGGCTGATTTTTCTAAGTTCAAGTCCTTCTTCGACCATGCTCTTGAGTTTGGTGATTGTTTCTTTGTCAAAGCTTTTTTCTGTTAAATCTTTAAGCGTTGGGTCAACCTCTATCAAATAATTTTTGACAACTACGCTTTGGCTAAACGGTGTGGACTCCATTATTTTCTTTATGGAAATGACATTGCCGCCTACCATAGAACTAAAAAGTTGTGGCAAAGTGATGGATGCTTCTTTGGCTGATTTTCCTAGTAATTTATTTTTAAGCACATCTTTAAGTGTTTCTTCTAGCATATGATACACTTTTTTCTGTAGCTCGCTGTCGATGGTTAAAAAAACTTTGTTTCCTTGAATGGGGTGAACAATTTCCACATTTTTAATTTTGCCTGTGCTGCTTTCTTCCACATTCTTGATTCCGTTTTGACCACGGAGTTCTGATTCAAAGGCACGCTCCAGTCCTGTTCTGCCAAATAAATCGGAAGAACTGTAGCCGTTGTCCTTGTTTGCCGAATAATCCGATTCACTGATGCGTCCGATGTACCCAATTAAATGCGACACATATTTTTCTTCTGGGTATTCACGAAGCGATTCCGCATCAATGAAAATTCCAGGGAACTCCCTCGAATGTTCTTCAAGGTCAACCATTGTTTCAGTGCCAAGGTTATAGGCAACCGTAATAGGATCGTACTGAGAGAATCGTTGTAAGTACAGGCTTGAACGAATAGCGAGCAATTTTCTGGCTTCAAGTGGGTTGACGTTTTCATCAATCTTAAAATGTTTACGCAAATACGCAATGGACTCCTCTGCGGTGGCATCAAGTGGAACCGTCATGTTTTCTTTCCACCATTTTTCCCTAGATTCGGAGTCGTTAAACTCAAAAACATATGGTTCAGTCAAAGAAATAGGAAACTCGTCCACATATTCTTGGTGATGCTTTTCAAATAATTGAATAAGCCTAAGAAGTGTTGCGTTTGTGTCGTCAACTGTGACGCTTGGATCAATTTTTAGAGAAAACGCCGAATTATTAATGGCGAGGGGACGACCAAGCTTATCATAAATAGTACCACGAGGGGCAACAATCGGCAGCTCTTTCGCCCTAGTTGCAACCAAATTATTGGCGTACATCGCACCGTTTACAATTTGCAGGTCAAACAGTTTCAACGCCAAAGTGTAAAACATAAAACCAAATAGGATGGTGACAATCAACAAACGGTTTGTGATGAATTTTAGAATGTCTTTGAAAATATTATTCTTAAAAACAATATCTTCTTCTTCTTTATCAAAGTCATTCAGTTTAAACATATTGTACCTCACTAAAACAGTTTTCTACGGCTTTTTTCATGGTACTCGATATTGCTGTTGATGATGTAGATTACTTGATAAATGGGGATTGCGGTTATCAATGTATAGATTGTTTCTGGGATAATAATTTTTTGCATATAATAAAAAACGTCAATTTTACCATGAAACAAAAATGTACTAAAATAAAAAGCAAACTCATAAGCCAAACAACTAAGTGTGACAAGTACAAAGGGCTGCAAGTAGCTTTCTCGATAAAAGTTTTTAAACGGCTTGCCGCAATAATAACCGGTGAGCATACATAACATGGCATGAAGACCCAAATATGTACCGAAATAGGCGTCTTGCAAAAGTCCGGCAAAAAACCCGACAATTGCACCTTCCACATCGCCTCGTAAAATTGCGTAGCAGACAACAAAAACTAGGGCGGTGTTCGGCTTAACGTTTAATATCTCAATATACTCAAACCAAGTGGATTGAAACAATAAATTTACAATTAAAATGACAAAAACGATTAAGCCACGCAACTGAATTTCTCCTTACCTAATTACGGTATTATAAAACCGCACGAAGTGCGGTTTATTGATACTCACTCATATTTAACAGCTTGCTTATTTGATTTTGCGACCAAAACAGTTTTAAGATGTTTAAAATCAACAACAGGTTTAATGATGGCATGTTTGGTTAAACCGTTTGTATCGGCAACAATTTCTTTTACCACGCCGATTGTGATGCCGGGCGGGTAAATATCTGAAAGTTGTGAAGTAACAATCTCGTCGCCTTCCATGATTTGAGAGGCGATGTCTATGTGCTCCATGCGGCAAAAACCAAGCTCCATTAAATCAAAATCGCCTTTTACAAAACCGATGTCGTTGGTACGCAAACTTTCGGCTGTGATAGAACTTGATGTGTCAATCAACGAAATCACTTTTGAGTACGTGTCGCCCGATTCAACCACAAGCCCAACAAGCCCAGCCGAACCAAGCACCACCATGTTTTTATCTATGCCGTCATTTTTTCCTTTGTCAATGGTGAAGCGGTCATACCAGTTGCCCATGTCTCTTGCAATAATTTCCGCACCGACCTTTGGGTAGTCCGCATATTTCTGGTCGATTTCCAAAAGCTCTGATAAGTTTTTGTTTTCTATTTCAATTAATCGCAAGCGTGAGTTCTCGGCTTCAAGAGCCGCAACCCGAAGCTGCAAGCTTTCGTTTAGGTTTTCAATATCGCTTAAGTTGGTAAAGAAATATATTTTTCGCTCAAACCAACGTCCAATACCTGTCATGCCTTTTTGGGTGGGCGAAATAATATACCCCAGAGCATTTTCGGCAAAAGTAGGGTACTGCCGAAAACTAATCGTAATCACCGAAAGCAAAATACAAAAGGCGACGGCGACTAAAATAAGGATTTTTTTGTGCTTATTAAGAAACTCCAAATGAAGTGCTCCTTAAAATAAATTTTTTACATCTTTACATTTTTAACTTGCGAGGAGAAATTAAAACATTGCGTAACGTGTTAATGTTCTCAAGCACCATGCCGATGCCCAGTGCCACACAGCTAAGAGGATCTTCGGCAATACGCACAGGCACGCCTGTTTCATACTCGATTAATCTGTCAAGCCCTGTTAAAAGAGCACCACCACCTGCAAGCACAATACCTGATTCCATTGCATCAGAGGCAAGCTCTGGCGGCGTTTTTTCAAGCGTCGATTTGATTGCGTCAATGATTGCAGACACTGGCTCTGTAATCGCCGAACTAATTTCATATGAAGAGATTGTAACAGTTTTTGGCAAACCTGAAACCAAATCACGACCTCTAATATCCATCGTTGTATGCCTGTCTGGATTAAACACGCAAGCAATTCTTTTTTTAATTTCTTCGGCTGTTCGCTCGCCAATTGCCAAGTTATGTTCACGCTTAACAAAATTAACGATATGCTCGTCCAACTCATCACCAGCAACCCTAAGTGACTTGCTCGTTACAATACCGCCAAGGGAAACCACAGCAACCTCGGTGGTTCCGCCGCCAATGTCAACAATCATGCTACCGGTTGGTTCTTCCACAGGAAGCCCAGCACCAATCGCCGCCGCCATTGGTTCCTCAATTAAGAATGCGTTATTATGTTTTGCACCGCCGGACATCGCCGCTTCAAGCACCGCACGTTTTTCAACTTCAGTTACGCCAAAAGGCACACAGACAACGATACGTGGCTTTGGCCCAAAAAAGCTTTTTGCCGCCGCTTTATCAACAAAATATTTCATCATTGCTTGTGTCACTTCAAAGTCTGCAATTACGCCGTCTTTCATGGGACGAATCGCAACGATATTCCCAGGGGTACGACCAATCATTTGTTTTGCTTCTTCGCCAATGGCAAGAACCTCTTTTGTGGAACTATTAATAGCAACAACCGACGGTTCATTTATAATGATTCCCTTAGAACGCATAAACACTAAGGTATTTGCTGTTCCCAAATCTATACCCAAATCACGTGAAAACATTTATTTGCTCCTTTCAAAAAGGCAAAAATCGTTATTTATACACAGTTAATATACACTTTTTTCTCAAATTTTACAAGTGAAGTGCCGAACTTACTTTAAAAATTCCCGAAGAATCTGATTTAAACTGCAAACTGGTAACCCGATTACCGAAAAATAATCTCCGTTAATGGATTCCACAAACACAGAGCCAAGTCCTTGAATGGCATATGCCCCTGCTTTATCCATCGGCTCTCCACTTTGTATATATTCAAAGATTTCGTCGTCAGAGAGTTCGGTGAAACGTACTTGCGTCACCACCGTTTTTGAGCGATTGATCTCCTTGCCTTCAAATTTTTTAATGACAGAAAGACCTGTGTAGACCTCATGCGTTTTGCCAGATAAGGCACGTAGCATTCGGTACGCATCGTCCTCGTCATGAGGTTTGCCTAAAATTTCATTGTTGCAGTACACAATCGTGTCAGAACCGATGATGATGCTTGGCTCGGCTATTTTTTCGGCTACAGCAGAAGCTTTTAAAAATGCAAGCTTGCGTACAAGCTCATGTGGGTCGCACTCGTTTATGTTTTCGTCGACCTCACTTATCATTACATCAAATTTAATTTTAAGAAGCCCCAAAAGCTCTTGCCTTCGGGGCGATGCACTTGCCAAAATTATTCGCATAGTCATACCTTTTTATAAACTAAAATGCCTAGTAACAAACCAATGACACTGGCAACATTGATTCGTAGCATGATGCCAAAGCTCAAACTGATGATACCAAGTTCAAGTTTCATGGTTTCAATGCCAAAATCCTTGCCGTATCCAATCCAACCCATGTACTGCACGGTGCTTAAATAATGTCCGATAAATCCACCAATCACAAGCCCAGCCAGAAGAATTAATATGAGCGAGCCTGCGCTTCTTCCGTTACGCATATCTACAACGCCTCCATTATATTTTGCATGGAATACATTCCAGCTGGCTTATCCTTTAAGAATAATACGGCTTGAATCGCTCCGACTGCAAAAACTTCTTTGGAGTAGGCACTATGCGTAATTTCAATGACTTCGTCCTTGCCAGAAAAAATAACGGAGTGCTCGCCGACGATTGTGCCGCCACGAAGTGAACTAATGCCAAGTTCGTTATGCTTGCGTGGTTCACGTCTATCATATCTGTCTGTTGTGTTTACAAGTTCGGAAATAGATTCTTTCAAAGCGTTCGCCAGTAAAAAAGCCGTTCCGCTTGGTGCGTCCACTTTTTTATTATGATGTTTTTCTATGATTTCTATGTCAAAATCTGTACCGTAAAGAAGCGGAGATATTTTTTTTAGCACACTGGCAATCAGGTTTACGCCGATTGACATATTAGCCGAACGGAAGACGGCAATGTTTGCCGATGCCTCGATGATCTCCATTTCTTGTTCAGGGCTAAGCCCTGTGGTACAAATAACAACTGGCGTTTTGTGTGTTCTAACATAATCCATAAGCTTTGGCACAGCACCCGCAATCGAAAAATCCAGTATTACATCTGCTGGAATATCGCATTCGGAAATATCTGTAAAGGTAGGGAACTCTGTTGTGCCACAGGGTGGTCGGCTGTCGATGCCAGCCACGATTTCAACACCGTGCGAGTGGGCTAAGCCCCGAATTACCTTTCCCATTGTGCCCATATAGCCGTGTAATATTATGTTTGTCATATGTTTACCCCCAAACTATATTAAACCGTACTTCTTCATCTCGGAAATTAAAAATTCTTTGTTTTTGTCGTCCATGGTCGTAAGCGGACGGCGGTATCCTGTGTCTGTTTTGCCCATTAAGTTAAGTGCTTCTTTTAATGGAATCGGATTCACTTCGCAGAAAATTCCACGAATCAATCCAAGTGTGCGGAGTGACATTTGTAGGGCGGTTTTTGTATCGCCAGCCAAATATTTTTCAACGATGGTATGTGTGTCCAGCGGAATAATATTTGCCATCGTAGAAATGACGCCGATACCACCAAGGGACAACACTGGTAAAATCTGGTCGTCGTTGCCTGCATAAATATCTAAGTTATCGCCGCAAAGTTCAGCAATTTTTGCAATTTGTGAAATGCTGTCAGATGCTTCTTTGACGGCAACGATGTTTGGAATTTTTGAAAGCAGCTGTGCTGTTTCCGCTTGAAGATTGAGTGCTGTTCTGGATTGCACTGAATATAAAATAATCGGTAGGTTTGTGTTTTTTGCTATGATTTCATAATGCTCGTACAAGCCTTTTTGCGTGGTCTTGTTGTAGTATGGCGTAACAATTAATAAACCTTCACAGCCAACTGCCTCGGCTCTTTTGCTTAAATGAACACAGTGATCGGTGTCGTTGCTACCCGTGCCGGCTATGACAGGAACTCGTTTGTTTACACGTTGCACAGCAACACTGTACAGCTCTTCTTTTTCGTCATCGCTAAGCGTGGAAGCTTCGCCTGTTGTACCCGAAACAATGATTGCGTCTGTCTTGTTTGCGAGTTGGAAGTCGATGAGCTCCTCATATTTTGCAAAATCAACTTTATTATCTTTCGTGAAAGGCGTAATCAGTGCTACACCAGAACCCCTAAATAATGACATAAACATTCCCCTCTCTTGCTAATCCCTATTGGTTAAGAAGTTTCACTACCTTTTCAGCTATTTGAACAGCGTTTGTTGCCGCACCTTTTCGCACATTATCCGCCACAACCCAAAGGTTTATGCCGTTGTCAACGCTAAAGTCACGTCGGATTCTGCCAACAAACACTTCATCACGACCGCTTGCGGTAATTGCCATTGGATACTCGTTGTTTGCTCCGTTGTTTTGAACGATGACGCCTTCCGAATTTTCAAGAAGCGAAATTAATTCATTTAAAGCAAATGGATTTTCGAACTCAACGTTAATAGATTCGCTGTGTCCGTTGTACACAGGCACACGAACTGTGGTTGCAGTGATTTTAATTTCTGGTGCGTGCAAAATTTTTCTGGTCTCTTCAATCATTTTAATTTCTTCTTTTGTATAGCCGTCCTCTGTGAACGAATCAATGTGTGGAATACAGTTAAATGCAATGCTGTGAGGGAATTTCTTTGGCTCACAACCCTTTAAGGTTTCCTCAAGGTCAGTGCAACCGTTCATTCCAGCACCCGACACGGCTTGATAAGTGGAATAAATGATCCGTTTGATTTTATATCTATCGTGCAGTGGTTTGAGTGCAACCATTGCTTGAATCGTTGAGCAGTTTGGGTTTGCTATGATTCCCGTGGTTTTTATATCTTCTGGGTTGACTTCTGGCACAACTAGTGGCACGTCTTTGTCCATTCTAAAGCATGAACTGTTATCGATTACGATGCAACCTTTTTCTGCCGCAATTTTTGCAAACTTACGGCTTGTTTCGCCGCCAGCCGAAAACAAAGCTATATCGATTCCAGAGTCGAAAGAATTTTCCGTGAGTTCCAAAACTTCATATTCTTTTCCGCAGAAAGTAATTTTGCTGCCCGCCGAACGTGCAGACGAAAATGCATAAAACTCGTCAAACGGAAAATTTCTTTCCTCTAATACTTTTAGAAATGTACGGCCTACCATACCGGTTGCACCAACTACCGCAAGCTTAATCATAAATATTCCTCCTAAAACGAATGGGATTGCTATTTTAGTATAAGGATAGCATTTTCTTTTTTTGCTGTCAATTAATAGTAGTAGAATAAAAGCCGATACTACTTACGATAAAACTTACAAAGGACTGGTAAGATGAAAACAATTTACAGAACAGGCGAAGCTGTTTTTATAGAAAAGAAATCTCGTTTCATTTCCTTTGTGTATTCTGTTGCAAACGAGGATGCGGCACAAAAATTAATTGCCGATACAAGAAAAAAATACTGGGACGCAAGCCACGTGGTTTTTGCGTATCGAATTGGAAATGCCAGTGAGGTCGAGCGAATGTCAGATGACGGAGAGCCGTCGGGTACGGCTGGTATGCCAACGCTTGATATTTTGCGTGGCGAGGACATTCGAGGCGTGCTCATCATGACGGTGCGTTATTTTGGTGGAACGCTTCTTGGTACAGGGGGACTGGTTCGGGCTTATCAGCAATCCGCAAAAGAAGCGCTGCAAGAAGCCGTCATCATCGAAAAGCAATTGTACAGAAGCTTTACCGTCATACTTGATTACGGCTTGCTTGGTAAAGTTCAGTACGAAGCTTTACAAAATAATTTTCGCATACACGAAACGCTTTACGCCGAACATGTAACTTGCGTGTTTCTGATTCAAGTGGAACGAGTAACTTCCTTCCTTAAAAAACTTACGGATTTAACAAATGCAACGCTCTCGCTTGAGAACGGTACAATCGTTGCAGGTGAAGAACTTTATTGTGCAGAGTGTGCCCAAGACTTTATAGTATTCAATATGGATTAATAATTTTCCAAATTTAGAAATTTAATGAATAACTGTTTTAGCCTCCGTCAATAATAAGTTCGGAGGTGTTAGAATGAATAAAAAAAGCACAAAGAAAGAGCCAATCAAGTCAAACCGAGTATTTTATGTTGCACTTTACTCTTGCATGGGAGTGCTCTTGCTACTTGCTGCGGTGGTAAGCTTCAATAATTATAACGCCGCATCACGTGACAAAGAGAAACTGATGGCAGAGCAAGCTGCATCAAACCAAGTCCAAGCGGCCAACGCTTCAACGGTTAAAAGTTATTTAACGCCGTCGGACAGAGGGGAATCTGCGGTTAAACCCACGGATCAATTGCCACAGCAAAATGCCACACCAGAGGCAAAACCAGCAGTGAGCCCACAAGCTACACAAGCACCAGTTTCTGCACCAAGAGCACCAAAGGCGCCGGTTAGAGTGACGGAAGAAAATTCGAATGCGGAGAAAGATGCCACATCACTTTCGGAGCCAATCTTTGACGAGTTTGCAGACGGTGACACATTGAGTTGGCCTGTACTTGGCGAAGTCGTAATGGATTATTCAACCGACCATGTTGTGTACGACAAGACGCTTGAGCAGTACCGAACAAACGACAGCCTTTGTATTTCATCAGAAATCGGCACGCCTGTACAAGCGGCTGCGTCTGGCGTTGTTTCTTTGGTAGAAAAAACAAGAATGGGCGGCAACACAGTAACAATTGACCACGGCAACGGTTATAGCACTACATACTGTCAATTGCAAGACGGTGTGTTGGTGAACGAGGGCGATATTGTCAGCACAGGGCAAGTAATCGGTGGAGTGGGCAGCCCGTCCATTTACAGCGTGTTACTTGGTAACCACGTAGAATTTTCAGTGGCACTAAATGACGAGACCATCGACCCAAAACATTATTTAAATAATTAGTTCTTGGCAATAGGAATTAGTATAAACTCCCTCTTTCGTGAATATATATCTGTATACGAAAGGGGGATTTTAATATGGCGGACGAAAAAAAATACGCAAGACACTCGGTTGTGATGGAACGCCGTGAAAGTGTTGCGGTAACAGGTGTGCTTGATGTAATTTCATTTGACGAAGAAACGATAATCGCCGAGACAGAACTTGGCGTGCTTATTTTGCGTGGGGAAAACTTACACGTAAACCGATTAAATTTGGAAACAGGTGACCTTGAAGTAGACGGTGGGATAAATAATGTGAGCTATGAGGATGCGGCAGGGTATGCCAAAGGCAAAAACTCCATCTTAGGAAAGTTGTTTAGGTAAAACCATGACAATTCTTTCAATCAGCGAGCAGAGCACTTTATTTTTATCCACAGTTGTTTTAGGCGTAATCACTGGGTTTTTGTACGATGTTTTTAGAATTTTAAGAAGAACCTTTAAGCACCCCGATTTCTTAACGCACATCGAAGATTTTTTATATTGGGTCATTGTGACACTCGTGATTTTTTATTTTTTGCTCAATAAAAATTACGGAGAAATACGATTTTACTCGATTTTTGGCGAGTTTTTGGGCATGGGGTTGTACTTTTTAACCATCAGCAAGTTTGTGATGCTGGTCTCCATGACTGTTGTAAACTTTTTAAAGCAAGTGATTTTTACATTAATAAAATTGATTTGGTTTCCAATTGGCTTAATCCTTAGACTTTTTATAAGGCCCGCACGTTTTGCCAAAAAATCTGCAAAAAAGGTATTGCAAAAAACTGGCAGTTATGCCAAGATAAAGAGCAGACAGACAAAACGAAATTTTAAACTGTTTTATAAGATGCTGTTTAAAAAACTTTTTTAAGGATACATAAAGGGGCATGATTTCTTTGGAGCGTAAAAAAGGTAGCATAAAACAAAAATTCTACTTTCTGTTTTGGGCAGTGTTGATTGTTTTTTTTGGCGTGGGGCTATCGCTACAGTTTGGCCAGTACAAAGTTTTTTCAGCCGAGAAAAATGAACTCGCAATCAAAATTGAAACGCAAACCAGCGTAAATGAAAACTTGAAAAAGGAACTTGACTATTATGGTTCGGACTCGTATGTGGAGCGTGTCGCAAGCGAAAAACTTGGACTTGTTAAGCCAGATGAAATCGTGTTTGTGAACTCAAATAAATAATTTGATATTTTTTTGGATTAGCTATTGCTTTTTCAAACACTGTAGTATATAATAGCCGAGTGAGTTTGTTACGGCCCATTGGTCAAGCGGTCAAGACGCGGCCCTCTCACGGCTGAAACAGGGGTTCGATTCCCCTATGGGTCATTAAATCTTAATTTGGGAGCATAGCTCAGCTGGGAGAGCATCTGCCTTACAAGCAGAGGGTCATAGGTTCGAGCCCTATTGTTCCCACTAAATAAGACTTAAAAGGAAAAGTATCGGTTCGCCGATACTTTTTTCTTTTACCCTTTTACTTTTTTATTCCACCTTTTTCTATACGGAAGGAGTTCTTCTACTATGAGCTTTTTAGAACTAACAAACGAAGTTTTGAGCACCGCACTTTTACAGGGCGGATTTGAAACGCCCACAGAAATTCAAACCCGAGCAATTCCAATTGTTGCAAGCGGAAAAGACTTAATTGCACAAAGTGCAACAGGCACAGGAAAAACCCTAGCATATCTCTTGCCTATCTACATGAAAATTGACAAAGATCTTAAATCAACACAAGCGATTGTTCTTACCCCAACTCATGAACTTGCGGCTCAAGTTTTCAAACACTCGAAAATTTTATCCGATGCGACAGGCATACAATCCGAATTAATTATCGGTGGTGTAAACATAAAACGTCAAATTGAGAACTTAAAAGACAAGCCACGTGTGATCATAGGCTCGGCTGGCAGAGTTTTGGAACTGATTAAGCTCAAAAAAATTCAAGCACACACCGTGAAAATAATTGTTGTGGACGAAGCGGATCGCTTGCTTGACGCTAAAAATTATGATGGACTGACACAGGTGATTAAAACTACATTAAAAGACCGCCAACTTCTGTTTTTCTCGGCATCCATCGGCACAGACACCATGGTGAAAGCCAAAGCATTGGCGAAAGACCCTGATACATTAAACGCATCGGGTAAGCTAAACTTGCCAGAAAACATCGAGCATATGTATTTTGTTTGCGAGGAACGTGAAAAGATTGAGGTGCTTAGAAAAATCATTCATGGGGCAGAAATAAAACGCGCCATTGCTTTTTTAAACAACCAAGACCAAATAGATAACATGACAAAACGGCTGAACTTTCACGGCATTCCATCGGCATCGCTTTATGGTGCGGCATATCGTGACGAAAGAAAAAAAGCCCTCGATGATTTTGCATCGGGAAAAGTCACACTCCTTGTGGCATCAGACCTTGCCGCAAGAGGCATTGACATCAAGGACATTACCCATATCATCAATTTGGACGTTCCAGAAGATCCTGTATTTTATTTGCACAGAGCAGGCAGAACAGGCCGCATGAACAAGCATGGCGTAGCCATTACGATAGCCACCACGTTTGAAGTGAAGAATATTTTTGGCTGCGAGAAACGCCTAAAATTCAAAGCAATCCGAAAAGAAATGCGGTTCGGAAAAATAACTGACTATAAAGAACTTTAAAATACCGAAAAAAATAAAAATGTGCTAAATTTCTATTGTATATTTACCATCAATAACATATAATATAATTGAGGCATAAAAAAATATTGTCTAACTAGAAATATACAACGCTTGAATTGACTTTTGTTTTAATTGATATACGATACTTTACTTTAAGGAGAATGAACATGGCAAATCACGAATGCTGCGGCGGACACGGACACGAAGGACATCATCATCACGGAGAAGGAGAATGCTGTGGCGGACATGGTCACGGACACGCACACTATCCTACAGTTGTAATTTCCTTGGATGGTGAGACAGATATAAATTGCAACGTGCTAGGTAACTTTGATGTTGCGTATGATGGAGTAGAACGTGAATATGTTGCACTGCAACCGATTGACGAAGAAGAAGTTTTAATTTTTAGATACGAAGAAACTGATGGCGATGTGAAGCTTGACAACATCGAATCTGATGAAGAATATAATGCAGTAGCAGAAGTATTTTATGGTATCTTTGATGACGAAGATTTTGACGGCGAAGGATTTGAAGAGTTCTTTGACGACGAAGACTTTGATGAAGACGATTCAGATGAAGACGATGAAGAAGACTCGGAAGATGAAGAAGAAAATAATAAATAGCAAATAAGGAGCAATGGTGAGCTTTAAAGTTGGTACAAGGAGGTACGCTTATGTTAACATCAATGTTTTATTATGGGCATTACAGACCATATATTTTAAAAACGTCAGTCCCTGGAAAAGCAGAGACACCTAAGCGTGCAAAAATTGCTGAACCTTCAAACGGTGCAGAAAACTTTAAAGTTTTAATGAACAAAGCTCTAAAAACCGACGTAGTAGAATATGCAAGAGGCGTTTCAACCAGTGTAGTGGGAACAAAAGAAGCATCTAAAAACCTCATGCGAGACATGACAGATTTTAATAAAAATATTTATGGACGTGGTGTTGAAACAGCAAGACGTTGGATTAAATATGATCTGGACGAGTTTGCAAATTCGTATAACACGAGCGTAATGTTTTTGGCAAACCAAAAGCATAGCCAAGCATTACGAGGATTTTCGGAACGTACGCAAGACGCTGTTGCACATGGTGTAGAAAATCTCGAAAACCTTGGTCTTAAACTAAACGATTCGGGTTCTCTTAAATTTGATGGCTCATATTTTGATTCGCTTTCTGAAGCAGAACTGAATATGGCTATAGGCGAAAATGTAAACACATTCCAAGAAATTTATAATGATGCAAGCCATATTCTTACAGAGCCGCTTAAAGAGCATATGCAGTTTAAGAGCCTTAACTATTATTATAACTACAAACTCGGCATTGTCGAGAATGATACTTTCAAAATGATTGAATCAGGTATGATGATTGATAAAGTTGTTTAATTCTTTTTGCTTAAAAAGTGCGGTACTGACAAGACCTGTCAGTGCCGTTTTTTGTGTCACTTCGTTTAAGAGCGGTAATGTTTAAAAAATCGTTTACAATTTTTGAAACAGTGATATAATGTAGAATGAACTTTACGAGCTATTCTCGGAGAGTTCATTCTATGAGTGCAACGCAGTTGCACGAATAGCTTTAGAACGTGCGGCTTTTTGCACGAATTGTTTTAGAGCGTGCAACGCAGTTGTACGAAGTAGTTCGAGGTACCTATTGTTCTTTTAATGTGTGTTTGGTGAGGTGCGTAATAAATGGAGTTTTTGGAAGTAGTCGGAAAAAGAAGATTGTCCGGCGAAGTTCATATAAACGGAGCAAAAAACGCAGCGGTTGCAATTATTCCAGCTGCAATTGTGGCAAACGGTGTTTGTGTACTTGAGAATTTACCAGACATTGAAGATGTTACAAGTTTGGTGCAATGTTTAAATAATCTTGGAGCAGTTTGCACGTTTAGAGACGAGCATACATTGGTTGTGGACAGCCGAAACGTAACCGATTATCGTGCAATTGATGCTACTGTAAAAAAGACACGTGCGTCCTATTACTTAGTCGGTGCATTACTCGGCAGATTTAAAAAAGCCCAAGTAGCGTTACCGGGCGGCTGCAATTTTGGTTCAAGACCAATTGACCAGCATATAAAAGGCTTTGAGGCACTTGGTGCAAAGGTAACAATAAATGGCGAAATCATTTATGCCGAAGCCGATAGACTAATCGGTACACATATTTACTTAGACGTGGTAAGTGTTGGTGCAACCATTAACATCATGCTTGCGGCGATTTATGCCGAGGGCACAACCATCATAGAAAACGCAGCAAGAGAACCGCATATTGTAGACTGTGCAAACTTTTTAAACTCAATTGGTGCCAGTGTAAAAGGTGCAGGAACTGATGTAATCAGAATCGTTGGCGTTGAACGCCTTTATGGTTCGGAGTACATGATTATCCCTGACCAAATAGAAGCGGGAACCTATATGATTGCCGCAGCCATCACAGGCGGAAGAGTAACGGTTAAAAACTTAATTCCAAAACATATGGACTCGCTTTCAGCGAAATTACAAGAGATGAACTGCAAAGTCATCGAGGGCGACGACTTTATAACCGTAATCAGCGACGGAAAATTGCAGAGCGTCAACATTAAAACCATGGTCTATCCAGGATTTCCGACAGACTTACAGCCGCAAATGTCCGCACTATTATGCATTGCCAACGGCACAAGCATCATTACCGAAACCGTTTGGGAAAACCGTTTCCAATATGTAAACGAGCTTCGCAAACTTGGTTCTCGCATAACTGTTGAGGGACGTGTGGCAGTCATTGAAGGCTGTTCACCTCTTATTGGAGCAGAAGCCAGTGCCACAGATTTGCGAGCGGGTGCTGCACTTGTTGTTGCCGCTTTGGCAGCAGAAGGACGCACATTAATCGGAAACGTGAAGTACATCGACAGAGGCTACGAAGACCTCGTGGATAAGCTTGCAAACCTTGGTGCGGAAATTAGACGCATAGAATTATAATCAGAAACTTTAGCAGTAACAAAAGGAGAAATATCATGGCTTTGCGCTTTTGTCCTTTAGCAAGCGGTTCAGACGGAAACTCCATATACGTTGGCACAGATTCAACGCATATTTTGATTGACGCAGGACTTAGCGGCAAACGTATCGAAACTTCTATCGCTTCTATGCCATACCATCTAACTTGTGATAAGTTGGATGGTATTTTTGTGACGCACGAACATTCGGATCATATTTCTGGCGTGGGCGTCATGTCACGGCGGTATAATATTCCTGTTTTTGCAACCCAGAAAACATGGATACACTTTGAACGCCATAACAGCATTGGAAAAATTTCTGAAAACAACAAACGCATTATCTACAAAGAAGAAAATTGCATCTTAAACGACTTAACCATCAAGCCGTTTGAGATTTCGCACGATGCCGCAGAGCCTGTGGGCTATTCCATTTTTGCAGAAAATTATAAAGTGTCTATCAGCACAGACCTTGGTTATGTTTCGGATAGCGTAAAGGAACATCTGAGCGGCTCGGATATTTTGTTGCTAGAAAGCAACCACGACCTTGATATGCTAAAAAACGGTAGCTACCCAAGAGAACTCAAAGACCGTGTCCTTAGCAAACGTGGGCATATTTCAAATGTAACCGCAGGGCAAACCATAGCAGAAATTATATGTCCAAAGCTCAAGCACGTTTATCTCGGACACTTGAGTGCGGAGAATAATCTTCCGTTGTTGGCACTTGACACGGTATCACGTATTCTTGAAGTAAACGGAATAAAAATTGGTGTGGATTTAAAACTCGGCATGGCAAATAGGGGCGTCGTGAGCCCCATGACGGAACTTACATAAACCTCTCACATTTGGAATCGTTGCTCATATTATAGAGCATACGAAAAAAATAATGAGGTGTAAACATGCCTAATCCAACGAGCTACGCAAGATTTTTGCACGCTATACCAGATGTTGCGGCTGTTGATATTTATCTGAACGATTACCCCATACAAAAAAACATCAAGTACAAAGAATTTACGAGATACTTTACAGGCTACTCGGGAATTTACAATATCAAAGTATTCAAAGCGGGCGAAACCGAAACGCCGTTTATTGCCCAAAACTTTGAGGTGGATGAATCAGGAATCTATACAGTTGCATTAACAGGGCTTGCTCGTGACCCAGCCTTTGAAATTATCCCAGACTATGCACGCAATTTCGATAAAAACAAAGCTCATATTCGTTTTATCAACCTTGCACCGTTTAACACGGATTATAATATTACGCTGAACGAAAAACCAGAAGTATCTGGGCTAACTTACAAAGAAATTTCGGACTATGCAGAGCATTTGCCAGGGAATTATTATTTCCGAGCATTTAACTCAATCACAGACGACTTAAAACTTTCGGTTCCTCGTATGCAGCTGAAAGCTGGTAAGATTTATTCAGGATATATCGTCGGGCTTGAAAGTGGAAAACCAGGGCTACAGCTTTTGGTTCCACTTGAGGGTGCAACATATTTGAAATAAAATATGAATGGCTAGAACATCATCGAACATCATCGAACATCATCTAAAAGGATGGTGTTCTTTTTTTGCGAAAGATTGACAAAGCCTAAGACGATACCTATACTAATATTAGATAATTATGCGGAGGTGGCAAATATGAAGTCTGATAGAAAAAAAGAACTTGCGATGTTTAGTATTGCTGAACTGAAGTCGCTAGAAATGCATTTTTTAGAGATGGCTGAAAAAGGTTGGCTAATTGATAAAATGAGTTTGTTCTCCTATGAATACAAAAAAGTCCCACCTTGTAAGCTCCGATTTATTGTGGATATTCTGCCTATAATTACAGCGTTTGATTATCCAAATAACGCAGAAGCACAGGAATATAGGCAAACATGCGAGCAAATGGGCTGGACTTTTGCCACAAATTCAAAGCAAATCCATATTTTTTATGCAGAAAAAACGGAGGATATGCCGACATCTATTCACACAGACAATCGTATCGAGACGAATAATGCAACGAAAGCCTGTGAAAAGTATGAGCTTTTCTTTTTGTTTTTTGGGCTCGCTTGTCTCCTATTTGGTTGGGGCAACGTGTTTGATTATAGTACCTATCTGTCTAACATCACAATCGCTTTGGCTCTATCGACAGTGATATTTACTGTTCCATTTTTTTGGTACGTAACCTTCATAGCCAGTTGGTACATAAAAGCAAAGAGTCGAGCGAAAAAAGGATTGCCCCTTCCCGCCGTGAATTACAAAGTCGCTAGAATAAGAAATGCTACCTTTGGAATTTCTGCCATCATCGCACTTGTCGTTATGCTCACTGGCACAACACTGGGGTTGATTGCCGAACGGATGCCGCTTTTTTTAACGATTCCCATGTTGATGCCGTTTGTAAGTTTTGCACTGGGATTGTTTGTGCGAAAGAAAATTGACGCAAAAGAACGCAGTCGTTTTCAAAACAAAATGATGTTTGCTGGGTTACTCATAGCACTGCTTGTATTAAATTTCGCTTTGATTTACATGGTTATGTCAAACTTGGGTCGATATACGATGGTTGAGCAAACCTTACCACAAAACAGGTTGGTCATGAGTTTGAACGATATGAATATAGCAACGACTGAAAAATCAGTCTATTATCGTTCAACTGCGAGTGTGGCCGTACCAATAAATTATTCATATGATGAAGGCAATACAGACGGCAGCACGACAACAGAGGTTAAGACCGCCACAAGCGGAATGATAGCCAAAGGGATTTATGACGATTTGCTCGAGGAAGAAGTTCGCCGAAACGGAGGAAGACTTAGAAGTTTTGCTATGACTGAAATGTCAAAAGAGGAAGCGTTAAGCTTTGGAGCAACCGAGGGATACTTTTTGAGGAACGCTGAACATTACGTCCTTACAATGCTTTTGTACGATAAGACAATCGTGCGAATCGGCTGTAGTGTAAGGGACGGAGAGTTACCAATCCAAGCCATGAAGAATAAAGCGGCACGAATTGGATTGGCAAAATAGTCCCTTAACCAAAACAGCTTACGACCTACGCCAAACGGCTGGCATAAACACAACCAAAATCGGGTACAGCTCCAAACGGCCAGCCAACATGCAAAAGCCGAGTATAATCTTTGAAAAAGGGGAGAACGTTGAGAAATTCCCAGAAGGCCCTACCACCTCAAAGCCTGGGCCGATATTGCTAAGCATTGCCAAAACGGAAGTCACAATGGTAGTCAAGTCTTTTGCCGGCTCAAACGCCGCAACAGAAAGAGTCGCCACGATAAAAA
>JAVBKL010000203.1:0-10339 GCA_031554055.1 Eubacteriales bacterium
ATAAACAGAAAATGTTTTTTGATCGGTATCATTTTCAAGATTTATCGCTTAATGAAATAGGTGACGAATTTGAAATTTCGCCACAAGCGGTTCGTGATTTAATCAAACGAACAGAAAAAATTTTGTCGGGCTACGAACAAAAATTACATTTGATTGATAAATATAGTTTGCAGAAGAGTAAGTTGCTTGATTTGTCGGCAGAAGTGGAATTACTAGAAATTTCTGTTGTACAAAAGGAACATTTGAAAAATGAAATCACATTGATGATAGATATATAAGTATTGTAAACGCAAGTTAGGAGGTTACAAATGGCATTTGAAAATCTTTCGGAAAAGCTACAAGATGTTTTTAAAAAGCTAAAGAGTAAAGGCAAACTCACTGATAAAGATGTAACAACTGCTATGCGTGAGGTGAAGCTTGCATTACTTGAAGCAGACGTAAACTTTAAAATTGTTAAAGACTTTGTAAATAAGGTAACCGAAAAAGCAATTGGTGATAATGTACTTGAAGGGTTAAACCCTGGACAGCAAGTTATCAAAATTGTTAACGATGAACTGATTGAACTGATGGGCAGTACGCAAAGTAAATTGACTTTTTCAGCAAAATCACCCACGGTATATATGATGGTTGGTCTGCAAGGTGCTGGTAAAACCACGACTTGCGGAAAATTATCGGGACTACTTAGAAAACAAGGAAAAAAGCCGTTGCTCGTAGCTTGTGACGTGTATAGACCAGCGGCAGTAAAGCAATTGCAAGTTGTTGGTTCGACATATAACATACCTGTTTTTGAAATGGGAACCAACATCAGCCCTGTTGATATTGCGAAAGCGGCATTAAAATTTGCCGAAACAAACGGAAACGATTTGGTAATCATTGATACAGCTGGTAGACTTCACATTAATGAAGAGTTAATGGACGAACTTAAGAATATAAAAACAGCGATTCGCCCGCAAGAAATTTTGCTCGTTGTTGATGCAATGACTGGTCAAGATGCGGTAACGGTTGCTGAAAGTTTTAATTCTCAACTCGGACTTGACGGCGTTATCATTACAAAACTTGATGGTGACACACGTGGTGGTGCAGCACTTTCTGTACGAAGCGTGACTGGTAAGCCGATTAAGTACATCGGTATGGGCGAGAAACTCGAAGATTTAGAGCCTTTCCATCCAGACCGAATGGCTTCAAGAATCCTTGGTATGGGTGATGTTCTATCTCTTATCGAAAAAGCACAAGAAGCGTTTGACAGCAAAGAAGCCATGGAGCTCGAAAAGAAAATGAGATCCAAGGATTTTAATTTGGAGGATTTCCTTTCTCAAATGCAACAAGTTAAAAAAATGGGTCCAATTAAAAATTTGCTTGGCATGATGCCTGGGGCGTCACAGCTTAATCTTGACGATGCAGAAATTGATGAAAAAGCAATGGTACACATCGAAGCAATTATTTTGTCAATGACTCCAGAAGAACGCAAAAACCCAGCAATCCTAAATGGTGGTCGAAAGAAAAGAATTGCGATGGGCAGTGGTAGAAATATTCAGGAAGTGAATCGGCTTCTCAAGCAGTTTGAAGAAATGAAGAAAATGATGAAGCAGCTTACTGAAATGTCTCGTGGTAAAAAGGGGAAAATGAACTTGCCCTTTTTAAAATAAAATTTTATACATAATTTAAGGAGGTGAAATAAATGGTAAAAATCAGAATTAAAAGATTGGGTGCTAAAAAAGCTCCATTTTATAGAATTGTTGTAGCAGAATCAAGAGTTCAAAGAGATGGTAAAGCAATTGAAGAAATTGGTTTCTATGACCCAACAAAAGAGCCGATTGTTTTGAGCGTGAACGTAGAAGCTGCAAAAAAATGGATTGGCAATGGTGCTCAACCTACTGAAACAGTAAAAAGCTTACTTAAAAAAGCTGGCGTGTTTGCAGAGTAATTTGTCATGCGGGAGGCAACCTTATGAAGGAGTTACTAGAAATTATTGCTAAAAATCTTGTAGACGACCCATCAGCGGTTTCTGTTAGAATAGTTGAAACAGATGAGTCTGTGACACTAGAACTAAAGGTGGCATCTGATGATATGGGAAAGGTGATTGGCAAGCAAGGCAGAATTGCAAAAGCGATTAGAACAGTTGTAAAAGCCGCTGCCGTTCAAGAAGACAAAAAAGTTATTGTAGAGATCGTGCAATAATCAAATCATTGATAATAACTATTTTAAGAAGTGCGGCAGATGAGCCGTGCTTCTTTTTGTAATATAGCACAAAATTCATTTTTGGAGTTGATTTATATGGAACAAAAGAAATATTTTGAAATAGGAAAAATCGTGAACACCCAGGGCGTTAAAGGTGATGTGCGAGTTCTTCCAACGACGTTTAATGAAAAACGATTCGAGTTATTAAGCGAGGTTGAACTTGTTTTAAAGAACGGAACGAGAACATTAGAAATTGAAAAAGTGTGGTACCACAAGCAATTTGTAATTCTTAAATTAAAAGGTATTGACGATATGGATGCTGGCGAGAAATTGAAAAATACGATTATTCGTATTTCGGCAGAAAACGCTTTGCCGCTTGAAGAAAACGAATATTATATTCAAGATTTGTATGGAATGAAAGTGGTAACTGTTGACGGAGAAGAACTTGGCAGTTTAAAAGATATAATTGAGACAGGTGCCAATGATGTGTATGTTGTTAAAAATTCGGATACCGAAATTTTAATTCCAGCAATCAAACAGTGCATTATCAACGTAAATATTAATGAAAAGACAATGACTGTAAAGCTTTTGGAAGGATTGAGATAGTGAATTTTTATGTTATGACGCTATTTCCCGAGATGATTGAAAATGGGTTGATGCACAGCATGATAAAGCGTGCAGTTGAAAACAAAATTGTTAAAATTGAAAGTGTGAACATTCGAGATTATACAAAAGATAAGCATAATAGAGTAGATGATTATCCGTATGGTGGCGGTGCTGGAATGGTGATGCAAGCCCAACCTATTTATGATTGCTATTTGCATATTAAAAATAAAGTTAAATATGGAACGAAAGTTGTATATTTAACGCCTCAGGGAAAAACACTAACACAACAAATGGCACAAGACCTGTCTACGGAACAAGATTTGATTTTATTGTGCGGACATTATGAAGGAATTGACGAGCGAGTGATCGAAGAAATTGTTACAGATGAAATTTCTATTGGTGATTATGTTTTAACAGGCGGCGAGCTTCCAGCGATGGTTTTGATAGATTCTGTCTCTCGACTTATTTCGGGAGTGCTCGGGAAGGATGCGAGTTTTGAGCTTGAGAGCTTTTCTGATAATCTACTTGAGTATCCGCAGTACACAAGACCCAGTGAGTTTTTAGGACGAAGCGTCCCAGAAGTTTTAATATCTGGACATCATGAAAATATAAACAAGTGGCGGCGTGAAAAGAGTATCGAACGTACCAGAACCAAACGCCCTGATTTACTAGCGAGAAATTCGGAGGTGAAATAGTGGAGCGAATGCGAGAATTGGTAGAAAAACTAAACCTTGCAGCAAAGGAATATTACGCGGGAAATACATCACACATAAGTGATTTTGAATATGACAAACTTTATGATGAACTAAGTCATTTAGAAGCAACAACTGGTATTGTGTTAGCAAACAGTCCCACGTTAAGAGTCGGCTATGAAGTCATGGAAAGTTTAACCAAGGTGCGACATGAGTCACCCATGCTCTCTTTGGACAAAACAAAAGACATTGACAAATTAAAGAGTTTTCTCGGAGAAAACAAAGGCCTGCTCTCGTGGAAAATGGATGGCTTAACGGTGGTATTAAAATACCTTAACGGAACATTTACACAGGCTGTCACTCGTGGCAATGGTGAAATAGGCGAGGATATAACGCATAATGCCAAAGTCTTTAAGAACATCCCATCAAAGATACAATACAAGGGCGAGTTTACGATTCGTGGAGAAGCGATCATTACTTTTGAGAATTTCAAAAAGATAAATGAACACCTTGATGTAAGTGAGCAATATAAAAATCCAAGAAACTTATGCAGTGGGACAGTACGCCAGTTAAACAGCGAAATTGTTGCAAACAGAAGTGTAAGTTTCTATGCTTTTACTTTGGTTAATACGAACAGAGAACTTGATGAAATTTTTTTGGACAGCAAAGAGCAGAAACTTAAATGGCTAATATCTCAAGGGTTTGAAGTGGCAGATTATAGAACTGTTACGGCAGAGACAATTGAGCAAACGGTTGGCGAATTCAAGGACAGAGTTCCAAAGAATTTTTATGCAACGGACGGATTGGTTCTAACTTATGACAGTATATCGTTTAGCGATAGTTTGGGAAGAACATCCAAATTTCCAAGAGACTCAATTGCTTTTAAATGGGCGGATGAAATTGCTAGAACAAAACTCATTCGTGTTGACTGGAATACTTCACGCACAGGGCTTATCAACCCAATCGCAATCTTTGAGCCTGTTGAACTGGAAGGAACAACCGTGAACAAGGCGAGTCTGCACAATGTTAGTATCTTTGAAGAATTAAAACTTGGCTATGGCGATGAAATTTCGGTCTACAAGGCAAATATGATTATTCCTCAAGTTGCTGAAAATTTTACAAAATCGGCAAGTGTACAAATCCCTGCTATATGCGAAGTCTGCAAATCGGAAACAGAGATTATTCAAGCACGAGAAGGTCGAGCTTTGTATTGCAAAAATCCGAATTGCAGTGCTCAGTTAGTCAGTGGACTATCTCATTTTGCCTCAAGAGATGCGATGAACATTGAGGGCTTATCAGAGGCGACCATTGAGAAGTTTGTAGAACGAGAGTTTTTGAAAAACTACGCCGATATATTTGAACTAGAAAAGTTCGAAAACGATATTAAAACGATGGAAGGTTTCGGACAAAAGTCTTTTAAGAATTTAATTGATGCAATTAACAAAAGTAAAAAAGTATCTATGCCAAATTTTATAAACGGACTTGGCATCTCGCAAGTAGGACTTAGCAATGCAAAACTTTTGTGTAAGCATTATAACTATAATTTTGAAGAAATTAGAGCAGCAAAATCGCTTGAACTTGAAGAGATACACGGCTTCGGAGAAATCATTGCAAGAGCAATTGAAGCTTACTTTGTGAATGTCGAAAATTCGAACATACTTGATAGAGCATTAGAACATCTGGAGTTTGAAACAGTTGAGTTGTCGGAAGAGCAGAGCCTAACCGATAAAAATTTTGTCATTACCGGAGATTTATTAACGTTTTCAAACAGAAAAGAGTTACAGGAATTAATAGAAAAGCTTGGCGGAAAAGTGTCTGGATCGGTATCATCAAAGACAACATTTTTAATCAACAATGATTCACTTTCTAACTCGTCAAAAAATAAGAAAGCAAAAGAACTCGATGTCGAAATAATTACAGAATCTGATTTCAGACAAAGATTCTTGTAATCCGTATATTTTCGAAATAACAAGAGGTGATATTGTGAACAAAAAGTCGAATCAAGTTTTAATTGGCGTTATACTAATCTTAATAGCTCTGTTTAGTATTTTAAAAACGTATATTAGCCTTGACTATAGTGCAATTACCTTACTTGTTATGGGTATGGCGTTTTTGCTTTTGTACCGGACTAAAAGGAAGAGTTGGTCACTAATTTTAGGCGGATATATGATTTATTTTGGGTCTGCACAGCTTTTTTTATCCCAGGTACCAAATTCAATATTGGCAGGCATGTTTTTTATTGTGCCTGGTGCGTTTTTTTTGGTTCTCTATTATGATAAAAACAAACGTGGGTTACTTGTCCCAGCCTGCATTTTAATTTGGATTGGTGTCGCCTTTATTTTTGTAAGTTCTATTGCACTTAGTTTTTTTGCAGAGCTTGGCATTTTTATTATTTGTTTTGGATTTAGTTTATTTTCAATTTATTTTTTGGGACGTTATCATGTGACAAAGTTCCTTTTGTATTTTGGTGGTTTTTTTGTACTGATTGGTGCTTTGTTCACAAGGAACATTGCCAAAAACTTTTTTTTAGAAATAGGTGATTTGCCTAGTATTTTGACATATATTGTTCTTGGAGTCGGCATTATTATTATTGTTAATGCAATTAGGAAGAAAAACTAACAAATTCTCATAAAAAATATTGACTTTTGTCGAAACTTGTGTTATATTATCCCCAGAAAAAGATTTCTACCGAGTGCGAATTACAGATATGTTTACAACCAACAGATTATTTACGGGATAATAGTTCTCTAATTGTAGGTTTGCAAGCTGCAAATATTTTTGCAGAGCACAAAGCAATTAGGTCTACAACCACCTGATTTTTAGGTTCTAAACCCTCTTAACCAACGGCTTGGCGGAATCTTTTTTCTTGCGTAAAAAAAGGTGGGTTTGTTATTGCTGAACATGGTCAAGTGATTGAAGTATGTAATGACGAAGTCGTTGTTATGTTACAAAGAACAGAGGCCTGTGCCAAGTGCAAGGCGTGTACCGCTGGATTTAGCAAAGAAGAAATGATTATTCGGGCAAAGAATATTTGTGGTGCCACAGAAAAACAATGGGTCAGTATTGAACTTGAACATTCAAATTTTCTCACAGCGGTTTTAATCATGTATGGCATTCCACTTGTTGCTCTCATGACTGGCTTATTATCTGGATATTATTTTGCAGATCAAATAGGGATAAGCGATTCGGCACTGATTGGATTTATTTTGGGTATCGTATTGATGTGCCTGTCTTATTTGTGGATTAGATCGAAGGAAGATAAATGGAAAGACAAAAAATTTATACCCATAGCAACAGAAATAGTAACAAACACCTCCTTGTCTCAATAAGTTAATAGTAGACAAGGAGGTGTTTTTATTGGAAAAAGAAGTGTTGAAATATTATAATGAGGGCAATAACTGTGCAAAATGCATTATCAAAGGAGCACAGGAATTTTATAAAATTGAGCTTGATGAGGAAGTTGCTGACATGTGTGAGGCGTTGGGCAACGGAATGGGCGTTGGCTGCTTTTGTGCAGCAGCAACGGTTAGTATCATGATTTTTGGCAGATTGTTCGACCAACAAACAGCCAAGAGAATGCGTATTCGCTTCTTAAATGAGTTCTATGATAAATATGAAGCTTTCGATTGTTGTAAGCTAAAGCTTCATACATCAAAAGACGGCTGTGAAAATTTATTGATTTTCATCAGCCGTTCCATTAACAAAAATATAAGTTTTGAACTCGAATCTAAAATTTTTTAACCTAGATCTTTTTAGCAATAATCACATCTCGATTGATTGCTTGGTCAACTCTGTGCTCGAAACAATGTGGGTTACCTAATGTGACACAGCTTAGGCTGTGTTTTTTTAAGATGCTCTCGAGGTTTTTTGTACTTAAAACAAAATTGTTGCAAGCGAGAATAATAATGCCATTTTTCTTTAGCACTTTAAACCACGCAGGTAAACATTGGTCGACAAACTCGGAAGGATTGCGTGTAAAACTGCTGTTTGCGGCGGATTTACTTCCGTGTTGAACGCCATAAGGCAAGTCGCCTATGATGATATCAAAGCTTTCCCTTTTAAATATTTGGTCAGTAAACTTTGAGTTGCTATCTACTAATTCCAATTTTAAACTTTTACCAGATTTAACATCTTCCTTGTTTTTTGCCACTTCAAATGTTAACCTCTCGGCTTGAAAAGATTTATCACGTCCGCTTATTCTTTCTTTGTGCAAGTTATGCTTGTATTTTCCTGTTTCAAGGTATTTCTTAAAATAAATATGGGATTCGTGAATGGATTTTTTATCAATATCAACGCCATAAGCGTTATGCCCCATGATTAAAGATTCAAAAAGTGATGTTCCTTTTCCACAGAGTGGGTCAAAAATATTTAATGATTCGTCCGTTGGATTGTCTTCAAGGTAAATATTTGTAGCTATGTTCAACATGAATCTTGTGAAGAGCTCATTTGTTTTACCACTGTATTTTAAAATCATACTTAGATCGTCCGAAAAAAAGTACGAACAAGTTTTATCAATTGGAATAAAATAAAGTTTTTCATCGGTAACTTCAATTTTAAAAATTGCATACGCAAAAGACAGTCTCGACAATATGATTAAGTCCTGCGGGTTAAGCTCTTGGTCACTAGTAAAAGTGAAGTAGCCAACGCCTGAGATCTCCTCAACGGTGAGTTCTGAAATTTTTGAATGTAGATTTCTTGAAGCGACTTCGAGTTCAACAAGCCCAAGTCTTTTTGCGGCATCGAAATATACTCGATTGTGCCCAGGGTTTTGCAAAATAGCGTATTTTATCATAACAGGTTCCTCTCAAATTTTATTACTTGTGTTATTCATTATTATACAACTTAATTATTGCATTGACAAGTTGCACATAATGAACCAATTACAATATATTGAGTATTATGGAGATTTCTGGAGGTAACTATGATTATTGCTCTTGACGACGTACCGCCAAAATGTGAAGCAAAGCTAGAATATATAAGAGCAGAGGATTCTTTTCGAACGAGAATGATGGAGCTTGGATTTATTCAAGGGACAAAAATAAAAGTGATGTACGAAGGGGTAACAGGGGGAACTCGTGCCTATGAAATAAGGAAAATTGTAATAGCACTTAGAAATTCTGATGCCGCAAAAATCTATGTTTCGGTTTCGGAGGGGATTTAATGGAAATAAAACTAGCGTTGGTGGGAAACCCCAACACAGGAAAAAGTACAATTTTTAATAGCTTAACAGGACTTAGACAGCACACAGGAAATTGGGCTGGCAAAACGGTTACGACTTCATTTGGATTTTTTGAAATGAATGGCATTCGTGTCAAAGTCAACGACTTGCCCGGCACTTATTCAATTTTTGCAAAGTCGGCAGAAGAGCTTGTCGCTAGTGATTTTATATTGCAAAATGAATTTGATGTAACAGTCGTTGTTTTGGACGCCACAAATTTTGTAAGGAGTTTGGTGCTTGCGTTGCAGGTGATGCAAGTAAAAGAGAAAGTGGTGCTCTGCGTAAATTTAATTGATGAAGCTTGCAAGAGCGGAATTTGGATTGATATAGAAAAACTGAAAGAGATGTTAAACGTTCCGATCATCGCGACAGTCGCTAGAAACGGTGATGGGATCCAGTTATTAAAAAAAGAAATCATTGATTTTGAAATGATCGATAAAAAAAGCGAGCATTTCAGAATGAAAAAATCAAACAGCTATGAAGAAAATTTAATTGACACATACGACTTGGCAGAGGATATTTGCAAGCAGGTTATCAAAACAAACCCAACGGCAAATAATGATTGGAACAGAAAAATAGACAGAGTCATTACCAGCAAAACATTCGGCATACCAATTATGGTTCTCATGCTTGGCGTGATTTTTTGGCTGACGATTGTCGGGTCGAATTATCCATCAAGCTTTTTGAGAGACTTGTTTTTTCAAATGGAGACGAGGTTGTCAGAACTTGCAAATTATTTTAACGTTCCGCTCATCATTTCATCCATGTTAATCGAAGGAATGTTTAGGACTTTGGGTTGGGTAATTTCTGTTATGTTACCCCCGATGGCGGTCTGTTTTCCATTGTTTGCCATTCTGGAAGACTACGGAGTTTTGCCAAGAATCGCATTCAATTTGGACGGAAGCTTTCAAAAAGCAAAAGCCAATGGAAAGCAGGCACTATCCATGTGCTTAGTTGTCAAAAAGGGTTAAATTTATTGTCAAAAGTGTTTTTTGTTGATTGTGAATATAAAAAAATCTCGTTAAAATAAAAATTTGTGCAAAATGTATTGACAAAAAGTTTTTTTGCGATTAATATGAATTTAATTGAATACAGCGGGTGAAGTTATCGGGAGAGAATGAGTAATTTAGCATCGCCGAAGGGGAATGGCAAACAACTCTCAGGCAAAGGACCGATAGTGGACGAAACTTTGGAGAGCTACTTTTTTAAGAGTAGCACCGACGAGGCAATTTTTGCATTTGTATACGGCAAAAAGAATCTTTCAGGTTAGTGACAGAGTGCATTTTACAAAGTGCAGTCTGTTTTTTTTGTGCAAAAAATAACGAGAGGGGTATGGGAATGGAATTAAAAACACCGTTATACGATACGCATATCGCAATGGGGGGCAAAATTGTACCGTTTGGCGGCTACCTTTTGCCAGTGCAGTACAAGACAGGTGTGATTGAAGAGCATATGGCTGTAAGAACAAAAGCAGGGCTCTTTGACGTATCGCACATGGGAGAAGTGATGATTTCTGGAGCAGATGCTCTTGCAAACATCAACAACTTGCTCACAAACGATTTTACTAGTCTCGCAATTGGTCGCATTCGTTACAGCCCAATGTGTAATACAGACGGAGGACTTGTTGACGATTTAATTGTTTACC
>JAVBKL010000095.1:0-43060 GCA_031554055.1 Eubacteriales bacterium
TAAACAAATAGTTAACTATAATGAAAACATAGTTGCCAAGCCACTTGCATACCTAGCCGAAACAAGTGTTTCGTTTGGTTCGGCGAAATCGAGTATTCGTGACTTAATTATATCTGAAACGGATCCAGATGGAAAAATGCACGATAAACTCATTACTAGTTTGGACATTATTCAAACGCAGTTAAAAGGCTATGCCGATACTTTAATACGCAATGGTGCAGCCGGAAGTGAAGAACACGATATGGTAATTGGTCTTACGTTGCAAGCGAAAGAATGGGCGGAGCAAATAAAAACGGCAGAAGCGTTAATGGCTAACGATAAAAAACCCCAAGCAATTGAGTATTTACAGAACAATGTAGAGAAAAACGGCGAGGCAATAAGCAAGACAGTTAGGGATCTTATTAACCTTAATAAAGAGCAGGCGAATATCAGCAACCAAACATCTGAGAGTCTCTTTGCCAAAATTGTGGTCAAGATGATTTTTATTATGGCAGTTGGCGTTTTTGTGTTGGCGGTAATGGGACTTTTGATTATTCGTTCTATAACAAGGCCTGTGAGCAGAATGATTATTGCTGCTAACCAATTGGCAGAAGGCGACGCCAACATGACTGTGGTTGAAGAAAGCAGTGACGAGTTAGGTCAACTGGAGGGTGCACTTTCACGAGTATCTCAAAGCATAGCGACTTTGTTTGACGATACCGAGAATATTTTAACATCCACAGGAACAGGCGATTTTTTACAACGGGGTGACCCAACGAAGCATAAAGGCGGGTACGCAAAAATTATTTATGGCATGAATAAAACAAACAGTGCAATTTGCAATCATTTTGATAATATAGTGGTAGGCATTGCATTTCTTAGTATTAACAAAAAGATAGTATATAAAAATAAAGCGATGGTTGACTTTGCTCAAACGCATGATTTAAATTTAGAAGATGAAAATGTTTTAGCGAATATTATTTCTTCAAATAAAGCGGTACAACCGACTGAATCGGCAGATTTGCGAACCAAGGTATCATTGTTATTTGCATCTAAAAAGGCAATTTCAGTTGAAGACACAATCGTTCTACTTGATGCTGCCACAGGGACGCATCGGGTTTACACACTTGCTTTACATAGGAACGATAGCAAAGAGGTAGACATTGAGGACAGATATGTGATGGTAACCATTTCAGATATAACGGCACTTACACAGGAAAAAAAGGAATCTGCAATAGTCAAACAAGTATAAGAATTTTTAGCATTGTACATAAGGAGTGAATTTTGATGATTGGAAATGTGAGAGATATATTAGTTGTTGATGACGTGCAAGAGAATTTGCAGGTTCTTAATCAAATTTTAAAAGCAAATGGCTATAAAGTGAGACCGGTTAATAGTGGTAAGACGGCACTCGGCATTATAGAAAGGAATCCTCCAGATTTAATTCTGCTTGATATAACTATGCCTGACATGGACGGGTACCAAGTGTGTCAGATCCTAAAAGAAAATGATCGTTTTAAAGAAATACCAGTTATATTTATTAGTGCTCTTTCAGAAACCTTTGATAAAATGAAAGCATTTAAAATGGGTGGCGTTGATTATATAACGAAGCCTTTTCAAGCAGAAGAAGTTCTATCAAGAATACAATCACATCTTAAAATTGCAACTTTACAAAATGAATTAAAAATGCACGCCGAAGGCCTTGAAGTTTTGGTTGACAAACAAATAAAACAAATTTCAGAACAACAATTTGTTATTATTTTTGCTTTGGCAAAGCTTGCACAAACACGTGATGATGCTACTGGAAAACATCTTGATAGAGTAGGAAAGTATTGCAGTGTTTTGTCTGAACAATTGAAGAAAAACCTCGCATATGAAAAAGAAATTTCTGATTTATTTATTGAGAACATCGCTTATGCCAGTTGTTTACATGACATAGGCAAGGTTGCCATACCTGATGCAATTTTACTTAAGCCAGGACCTGATCGGTTAAACGAATCGGAAACTGAAATTATGAAGACACACACGACATTGGGCGCTGAAACGCTTAAAAAAATCAGAGACAAAAATATGTACTATGATATTTTTGATATGAGTTACGATATTGCATACTACCATCACGAAATGTGGGATGGAAATGGATACCCAACAGGAATTAAAGGGACAGAAATTCCGCTGGCGGCAAGAATTATGGCGGTTGCAGATGTATATGACGCATTAAAATCAGAGCGATGTTATAAAGGTGCGTTGCCGCATGAGGAAACCTTGAAAGAGATTCGTGCGAATGCCGGCACGCAATTTGACCCTGCAATCGTTGAGGCGTTTCTTCAAGTAAATGAGAAAATCTTAGAGATATGGCAAGACAATGTGTAATTCATAATAGAATTTGTACAATATAGAAGGGTGATTTGAGTGTCGGAAAATATGATGGACATTTTAGTCGTTGATGACGTGCAAGAAAATTTGCAGGTTCTTAATCAAATTTTAAAAGAACGAGGTTACAAAGTACGGCTTATTAATAGCGGAAAGGGGGCACTTGGGATTATCATGAAAAATGCCCCCGATTTAATCCTCCTTGATATAACGATGCCTGACATGAATGGCTATGAAGTATGCCAAAAATTAAAAGAAGATGTTCGCTTTAGAGAGATTCCAATTATTTTTATAAGTGCACTTACGGAAACATTTGATAAAGTGAAGGCATTTAAAATTGGCGGCGTTGATTATATAACAAAACCGTTTCAAGCAGAGGAGGTACTTGCAAGAATTGAGACACACTTGAAAATTGCTACGCTACAATATCAATTAAAGAAACGTGTTATGGAACTTGAGGTATTAGCGGACAAGCAAGTTAAAAATATACTAGAACAACAAAATGCATCTATTTACAACTTGGCGCAATTTGCACAAATGCTTGACAATGGCAGTGATAAGCACCTTGACAGAATCAGTAGCTATTGCCATCTTCTTGCCAAACAATTAAAGAGTAGGTCTGTATATTCAAATGAACTGACGGATTCTTTTTTGGAGGATATTACGTTTGCCAGTCGGCTGTATGATGTGGGCAAACTTTCGCTCCCAAGCTCAATTGTTTTGAAATCAAAAACAGATAAATTGACACCCAATGAACTGGAAATCATGAAGTCACATACAATTTTGGCTGCCGATATGTTGAAGTCCCTAAAAAAGGAAGACTTGGTTGGGGTTGAGTTGAAAATGCTTACCGATATTACTTCTAGCCATCACGAAAAATGGGATGGAACGGGATACCCCAATGGACTTAAATCCACCAATATTCCGCTATCGGCAAGAATTGTGTCCATTGCGGATGTCTATGACGCTTTTATTACAAATAAATGCCACGTCATGCTCTCGCATGATAAGGTGGTGCAAGTCATTCGAGGGGCCGCTTTTACATATTTTGACCCTATTATAGTGGATGCATTTATTCAGATAAACGAAAAGTTTTTTGACACATGGGATGATAATCATTGATGATTCAATACAACTTTGGAAGGAAGGAATTTACTTGGAGACTAGTCAATTTGATGTTTTAATAGTGGATGACACACCCGAAAATTTATATGTTCTGAATGTAATTTTAAGCAAAGTTGGCTACAAGGTACGCCTTGTTACCAGTGCAAAACAAGCACTTAGTGCGATTGGCAACAAACTGCCTGACTTGATACTTCTTGATATTACCATGCCGGATGTAAATGGATATGAGTTTTGCAGTAGTCTTAAAAACAACCCATCTTACGCTGATATTCCAGTCATTTTCATTAGTGCGCTCTCCGATACCATAGATAAAGTAAAGGCCTTTGCGGCTGGCGGCGTGGATTATGTAACCAAGCCTTTTCAAACAGAAGAAGTACTCATGCGAATCGAGACACATTTAAAAATTGGTGCGTTGCAAACACAATTGACATTACAAAACGAAAAGCTGTTATACCTATCTACGATGGATTCTTTAACAGGGGTTTATAACAGAAGATGCTTGGTTGAGCAGGTTGAAAAGCTCATTGAGACGGCACAGAGCATGGTAAATCCGTTTTTTATTGTGATTATTGATATAGATTTTTTTAAAAAAATGAATGATGAGTATGGGCATCAATATGGCAACTCTGTTTTGAACACAGTATCGTCTGTAATCAAAGACAGCGTTGGCAAAGAGCAAATGTTTGGACGATATGGCGGAGATGAATTTTTCCTTATTTGCCCGAACTTTACCATGGAACAACTGCAAGAGATCTTGACTACCATTTACTTAAATGTTTCAAAAATTAAATGGGATAAAGAACATGAAGTTACGCTCAGTTGTGGTGTTAGCAAATATGAATATGGGGATAATTTTGACAGCTTGGTGGAAAGAGCAGACAAAAAATTATTTATTGCAAAAAACAAAGGGCGAAACCGGATTCAGTATTAGTTGCTAGAATAACTTGTAAGCCTATTGAAAGTTTTTTGCAAAGGAGAGTAGCATTGCGTATGGATTTGCCTTTTGATTTCCTAGAAAATACTTTTGATTCACTAAAATCAGGAGTGATAATTTATCAGCCGGTAAGAAATGAGCATAATGAAATCATAGATTTTGTTATGCTTTTTAAGAATAAACAAGTACACAATATAATTGGTAACCCGCTTGAGGAACTATTTGAAACATTTAAGAGTGTAATGATAACGGGGGAAGCTGCCAACGTAAAGTTGCAGTTTTCGCCTGATCAGTTCTGCGACAAACACCAACGTTGTGATGTTGAAATCTCAAAATTTCAAGATGGCATACTAGCAATTTTACACATAACAACAAAACCCGAAGATGGTATTCTTGACGCAGAAAAGAAGTCCATAGAAGAACAAAACCTAGCAGCTATATTTGCAACAAAGGATGCTGGGATTATTATAAAAAGCACAGAAAATATTATTGTTGATTGGAACATAGGGGCAGAAAACATCCTAGGTTATAGTCGTGAAGAGATGATGGGCAAGACAACTCACGCCATAGCACCGTCTGGTGACTACGAAAAAATTGATATGATTAATGACATGATGTTAAGAGGCGAACACATCTCGCATCAGGAAGTTGTTAGACAACATAAAAATGGAAGCTTGGTGGATTGTTCGCTTTCTCACACGCCCATTTATGATAAGGATGCAAAGATTACAGGTTCGATTTCTATTTTCCATGATATAACAGAGCAGAAGGCGACAGAAAAAAGAAACGAAGAGCTTTATAATACAATGTCGAACTTCTTTGAAAATATATCCAGTGCGATTTCTATATTTCAGCTGGTGCAAAAAAATGACGGCACAGAAGACTTGAAATTTATAACAGGAAACAAACTGTTTGCAGAATTTGTTTCCCAGCCGTATGATAGCTTGCTTGGCAAGTATTACGCAGAGGTATTGCCATTTAACCATGCTTTGCTGCCTAATTATCTTTCGATTGCAAAAACAGGTACCTCACATTCTTATGAGAGATATGACAGTGCCTTTAAAAGGCATCTTCATGTTGCCTCGTTCTCACCAACCTACGGACAAGTTGCCATTATAAAAACAGATCGAACCGCAGTGGTTAAGGCAGAAGCCGCACTCGTTGAACAAGCAGACGATTTACGCATGATATTTTCCTCGATTACATCAGGTTTTTGTTTATGCAAAATTATTCGCAATGACCAAGGTGAGGCGGTTGACATCTTTTTTGAGATGGTGAACACCGCTTATGAGTTGATGGAAAATTATCCGCCGTTCTCGTTGCAAGGGAAAAAACTTTCTGAAGTGAGTGAAGACAAAAACAGTCCACTTCTTTCACTGTATACAGAGGCAACAAACCAAGGTAAAAAAGTGTTTCAAAAACAAATTAGTGCGTTGAACATCACACTGGAAATAATTTGTTCGTCCCCAAAAGACGATTACTTTATTTGTGTGGAAAATGACATTACAGACCGAGTAAAAGCGGTAGAAGAACTTCAAAAGGCGTACATTGACACAGAAATGATGTTTTCTGAAGTCGATGCACCAATCTGTGTTATCGGCAAACAAAACAGTGCGGTGTTAAGTGTAAATGCAGCATTTTGTAATTTGTGTTCCATAGATGCAAACGTGCAAAACGAAGAAATGGGTATATCAGCATTTTTTCAGTCGTTGGTAACGTACGAGGGAATACCTGCAAATATGAAGGACTTGATATGCAGACAGAAAAATGTATACAAAATGACGAAAATAGATGATACCGTGATTGACGTAGAAGTTTTTTCACGACCAATAACATACAAAGAGCAAGAAGCAATTGCGATTCACTGTATTGACTTAACCGAGCAGAAGAGGTATGAAAAAGTTCTGCAAGATGCCGTGTTGGCCGCAGAAGATGCATCAAAACTTAAATCGGCTTTTATTGCAAATATGAGCCATGAGATAAGGACACCGATGAACGGCGTAATCGGTTTTACAGAACTTGCTTTGGATGACGGTGGTATTTCTGAAAAAATCAGAGACTACTTGAACAAAATAAAAATTAGTGCCAATGGCTTACTTGAAATCATTAACGATATTCTTGATATTTCAAAAATTGAAGCGGGCAGAATGGACTTGGAAAAAGCTCCGTTTATGCTGCACGATATTTTGAATCAATGCGAAACGATATGTCACCCAAAGGCAACGGAAAAAGGAATTATGTTGTATTTATATTCCGAACCGGGTATCGGCAGAAGTCTTCTAGGAGATCCAACAAAGCTTCGCCAAATTTTGCTTAACCTGCTAACCAATGCAATAAAATTTACACACGCAGGTGTAGTTAAGCTCATGGCGGTTGCGGAGGCATCGGATGAAAATACAATCAGAATTCGATTTGAGGTAAAAGACAGTGGAATCGGGATCACAAAAGATCAGATTGCCTATGTCTTTGAAGCGTTTGCACAAGGAGACAATTCCACAACCCGAAAATTTGGCGGCACAGGTCTTGGGCTTTCGATTACAAAAAGCTTAATAGAACTTATGGGCGGTAAACTAGAAGTGGAGAGCGTAGTCGGGTTGGGCAGTAAATTTAATTTTACGCTAACCTTTGAGACAACGGACGAACCAATCCAAGTTACATATAATGAAGAAGCTTTAAAAGCTCCACTGAAGAAACCAGTGTTTAAAGGCGAGGTTCTGGTTTGTGAAGATAATGTGTACAATCAACAAGTTATATATGAACAACTATCCAGAATTGGCTTGGGTGTTACCATAGCATCCGATGGAAAAATCGGCGTTGATATGGTGTACAACCGTATGCTGGCTGGCAATCCGTTTGAGATTATATTTATGGATATCCATATGCCAATTATGGATGGGCTTGAAGCCACAAAGAAACTGCAAGAAATCGGCAACAAAGCACCCATCATTGCATTAACTGCTAATACCATGGCAAAGGATCGGGAGAAATATTTAAGTCATGGCATGTCAGACTACATTGGCAAGCCGTTTGGCTCACCTCAATTATGGTCTTGTTTGCTAAAGTATTTGATACCTGTGGATTTTTTGCCTATATTTTCAAGCGGACACAGTGATGGGGTCGACAGCAAAAATGGAGTAACCCAAAGCGTTGCGATTAATAGAAAACTTGGCATTGAAAGATCAGCGTATGACGAAGGCGTATATAACAAACTATTGCGAAGCTTTAAAAAATCCTTTAAATATGTAGTTGATAACATAAGAAGTGAAGTGAGTCTAGGAAACCTTACACAAGCACATTATTATGCTCACAACTTAAAAAGTGGAGCGGGGACAATTGGGGCAACTGAACTTGCCGATGCGGCATATGTCATTGAGAGTTCGGTTTCTGGCATGGAAGCAACTTTTACAAACGAGCAGATCGAGTCGCTTGAACGTGCACTTTGTGCGGTCATGCAGGAATTGTCAAGCCTTTCAGAAGAGCAAGAGATTAAGTATGATGAAACAGCAGCCCTAGACATAGAAAAGGCTACACAGTTAGTCCAAAAACTGTTGCCCCTGCTTGAATCTTTTGACGCACAGTGTTTAGAGTTTTTAGATGAGGTGAAATCAACACTTCACCCAATTGGGGAAAACTTTACAAATTTAGTAAAGCAAATGGAAACATGTAATTTTGGAATGGCTTTTGAAACACTAAACAATATCAAAAACGACGTGATTGGCAGAACTGTTTCAAACCAGTCCTAAGCAATTTTTTATAAATGAGGTGTAATTATGGATTTGCTTACTAAAATTTTTTGGCAGCAAGTTGATATTCCTATCTTGCTGGTTTTACTAAATTTGACATTCCTCCTTGTGTTCATATTTGGCGGCAGAAAAAAAATGTTTCTCTCTGGGTATTTGCTGGGGTTTGTTGCATTAAGAATGGTTATTCAACTATCATATTTGCTATCTATCCATTTTCAAATTAGTAATAGCGTGCTTTATGTATTGACTTTGGTCAAAATTACCTCCTACTTGCTTTTGAATCTCTATAGTTGGGGATATATTTCGATAAAATATAAAAAGACGGTATTTAAAGTAATCTTTTTTATTCCAACCATGGTTGCTTATGGGGCTTTTATTTTTATGAACAATGCAGATGCTCAAAACACTGCTTTTATCATCTACAAAGTGTTTACGATAGCATCAGGAGTGCTTGCTTTAATATCGACAATCCATATGTTGAAAAATTCACTCCCACCAGTTGGTCACTGTCGAACAAAGAAAACGTATTTTACTTTTAGGCTAACGCTCCTGATTTATACGTCTATATCTATTATGGACTTGCCACTGATCTCTTTGCAGGATTTTGATCAATTAACTGGCAGTTTATACGATTGGTATTTTGCCAAATACCTAGCACTTTTTTTGCTTTCAGTAACAATGCTGTTTTCTTTTGTCCACACAAGTATATACAATAATTATCACAACCACCATCATAATAATCTTATGTTTGGCGACAAAATGGCAAAATTTGTTAAACAGTTTATTGCGTTCTATGTTGTTGCTGCGTTTTTTAGCTCTGCGTTTATTATCATAATGGGGGGCACAGCGACAAGTGAAGTGAAAAAAACGATGGCGGGTACAACTAAAATGTCTTCGCTTGCAATTTCGTCATTAGAATATGAGCAACTGTCGGCCAAAACGCTTTCTAACGAAACAATTTTATTAATAAAGGATAAACTTGAAAAGCTTGAGAGTTCAGACTATACCATATGGGCACCTCGAATTTATTTGCGAAAAGAAGATAAAATGGTTGCCATAGGTCCAAGGCATTTTACGCCGAATGAGCCTGCAAAAATTTATGAAAAAGACTTTGTAGATGCACCCGACGCGGTTCGTAAAATCTTTGAGAGTGGCTCGGAGGTAGAATTTGAGTGGCCATACATCACGCCAGATGGGGTGTTCTGTGCAAGCTTTGTTCCCATAACGACGGATGACGGAAAGCTTTTTGGCGTAATGGCAATTGACTTGAGAGCTCCGTTTTGGCATGAAGTGAATTTGGCAAGAAGAACGCTGCCTTGTCTTTTTCTATGGCTGATCATCGCTTTTATTGGTACTTTTATTAAAGACAATCAAAACTATCAAGTGAGCCAGATGATTGCGCAAATTGACCATGAACTTTTATTGCAAACACAGGAGTCAGCGCAAGTCGGAAGTTGGATAACAAACCCACATAGCAGTAAGTTTGTTTGGTTTGAGGGGCTTGAGCGAATTTTAAACATCCCACAACTGGGCGGAATAGACTCAAATGAATCAATACTAAATTTTATTCATCCAGAAGATCGAGAAAACGCAGCAAAATTTCTTGATCGTACCAATGAGGGAGTAACAGAGAAGCTCACCTGTAGACTTTTGCTTGACAACAATGAAATTCGGTATGTCATTATATCCATTAAATCTATCATGGAAAACAGCAACAAACTTCAAGTTACGCTGGTGACACTGCAAGATATTTCGCAAATTAAATTGTTGGAAGAAGATGTGGTATTTAAAAAGGCGTTGGATAAGAGTGATTTAATGTCAGTGGGCTTTAAGCCAGATGGAACGCTTATCTACATCAACGATTCATACCAAAAAAATATAGGTTGGAGCTTTGAAGAAATAGCGGCTGAAAAATGGTGTGCACATGTAATTTTAAGTAGCACCATTAAAGGCGATTTATTAGAGGTTCTAAACAGCTTAGAAGAGGCAGACAATCCAGAGCTTAGCCACTTTGAAATGACACTTAAAACGAAATCGGATGAAACCATTTTAATTGAATGGAATGGAACGATTATAAGAGAGTCGAGTGGGCAAGTTGTAAGCATTAGTTTTATCGGCGATAACATTACCGAAAGACGGAAACTCGAGCAGCTCGTACTACAGAAAAAAACGGAAGCCGAAAAAGCGAATCACTCAAAGAGTATGTTTTTGGCAAATATGTCGCATGAAATTAGAACACCGATGAATGCGATACTTGGCTTCTCAGAAATATTGAGTTCTGATAAATCGCTAACCAGCAAGCAAAGAGAATTTGTTAGTACCATCACAAGAAGCGGCGAGCATTTGCTTACACTTATTAATGATATTTTGGAAATGTCCAAGATAGAGTCGGGAAGTGTTACGTTTAATCCGTCAACGATTGATTTGCATGCCATGATTACAGAAATCAAGAATATGTTTATTTTGCGTGCCAATGCAAAAGGCATTGATTTTGTTATTGAGTATGATGATTTGCCAAGGTATATACATTCTGATGAGAGTAAGATTAGGCAGATTGCGATTAACTTGCTTGGTAACGCCGTTAAATTTACGGCAAATGGCGGCATCACTTGGCGGCTAAAATGTGACGACTTGCATGGACAAAATTGCCTTGTTATGGAAATCTCCGATTCTGGCGTGGGGATTAGTGAAGCAGAGCTCGTGCATATTTTCCAACCATTCGAACAAAGTGAGAGCGGCAAAAAGCAAGGTGGCGGCACAGGCCTTGGGCTTGCAATCAGCCGTGAGCTTGCGAGGTTTATGAACGGAGATATTCATGCGAACAGTGAATATGGTGTTGGAACAACATTTAAAGTTGAAGTTCCAGTCGAAATGGGCGATGCACACAGTGTGCGTGAACTTGAGACAGCTCAAAATGTTATTTCAATCAAGGGTGGCAAGCGTCCAAGAATTCTTGCGGTGGACGACAAAGAGGAAAATCTTCTCGTGCTTAGGGAATTGCTTGAACCGACTGGATTCATAGTTTCTTTGGCACGAAACGGTGTAGAGGCAATTGAAGCTTTCCAAAGAGAGTCGTTTGATTTGATTTTGATGGATATGCGTATGCCGATTATGGATGGGTATGAGTCATCAGGCAAGATAAGAGAAGACAAAAGCCGCCCATATATTCCGATCATTGCGTTAACAGCAAGTGCTTTTGAGGAAGACAAACAACGTGTTTTTGCATCTGGAATTGATGATTTCATTAGAAAGCCGTTCCAAAGGAAAACTCTCTTTAGTGTAATTAAAAAATACCTTGAGGTTGAGTATGTCTATGAAGAAAAGGTAGAAGAGGTTGTTATACAAGATGAAGATGTAACTTTCCATGAAGTACCAATCAACCTTACAAAGAGTTTGGCTGAAGCGGTTGACATGGCTGATTTTAATGAAGCACTCGATATTTTAGATACAATGAAGGAATTTTTAACGGCTGGAGAGTTTAATCTGATTAAATCATTGATTGACTCTTTCCAATATGAAAAAATAGCCGAGATTATGAGTCGGATTTTACAAAGTGATGGTGAGAATAACTAAAACTAAAATTGCCATAGGCTTTAAGGGGGTTGTCATATGCGTAAACAGTTTTTTAAAATTGCCTTGTTTTTAATTTCGGCGTTACTATCCATGCAGAGCGTGGTATACGCACAACAACCGAAAGAGAAGACTATGCTTGTGGCAATTTCTAGCAGTTCGGTAATTGTAATTGATAGGGTGCTGTATACAGCATTAAAAAGATTGGGTTATGACCCTGTTATCGAACGAATGGAAACAAAAACAGCGATCAACTCCGTTAGCGTTGGCGATAAACATATACTTGGGGCAGTATCGGGCATGTCGGAAAATAGTAAGGGCTTGATTCGTGTGCCGGAAGTTATTTCTAAAAGCGATTGCCTTGTCTATATAAGAGAAGGTAGCGGTGTGGTTGTTGATTCATGGGAGGATGTACGTGACCTTAGAGTTGCTTACAACTGGAACCAAATTTATATAGAAAACGAGTTGCAAAAGTATTGCGATGATCCAAAAAGATTTAATACATCGGAAAAAGCTTTTGATGCCTTAAAAAACAATGAAGCTGATGCTGTTGTCATTTTGGAATTTGACTATGCCGACAACATCGTTCCCAAAGGAATTGTAAAAGCCAATGCGTTTGACTCATTGGCTGCATATTCTTATGTGAATAAAGATTATGCATATTTGGTTCCACAGCTTGCAAGTGCGTATAAAGAAATGAAAGAGGACGGCACACTTGAAAAAATAAAAAGCCAGCTGCCGCTCAAAGATAAACAAGAAAAAATCGTGTTGCATATTTCATCATACAACGCTGATATGACATGGGAAAACGAACTGGTACTGGGCGCAAAAACTGGTCTTAAAAAACACGATGAAATTACCTATATTAATTTAGCGCTGAATACAAGGCGACAAGAGGGAGAAGAACTCGATACAAGTATAGCCAGGTATTATCTCTGCGATGAACTGCTTGAGAAAATACCTGATGTACTGATTGCTTCTGATAACGATGCACTTAACTTTGTTGTTGCCAATTATTCAACGCTATTTGTTAATATACCCATTGTTTTTTGCGGCATTAATGAGTTTGACCCTTTGATGCTAAATGGATTAGATAATTATGCAACAGGGGTTGAGGAATTTGTCTCGGCACAAGACACTGCCATTGAAATCTCAAAGCTCTATCCCGATGCAAAAAAAGTGCTTATTCTTAACGATTATTCTTTATCCGGACAAAAAATAAGGGAATCGATTGAAGCAGATTTGAAAGACTACCAAGGGAATCTTGTATTTTCGTATAATGAGGATGTTTCCATTTCACAGTTGGAAGAGCAAATTAAATCTTTTGGCAAAGATACCGTGGTTTTGCTTGGCAGGTATTTTATTGACCAAAACGGAGACTATTATTCGGAACTTGACATGTCAGAAATGATTACAGGTAGCAGCAAAAATGCTTTTTTTACTTTGTATGTCGGCACATTTGGGCTTGGCACCTTGGGTGGAAAAATAACGAATAGCTATAACCACGGTGCAACGGCAGCAAAAATTGCACTTAACGTGTTAAGCGGGACAATGCCAAGTGATATACCGATAATTTCTGATCCCAGTGGTATAAACCAATGGATGTTTGACTATGCGGTAGCCGATAAGTTTAATATTGACAGCAATCTTTTTCCAAGCGACAGCGTGGTCATTAACAAGAAACTATCAATTTATGAAAGCGCCCCCATTTTAGTTACAACCGTTATCAGCATCATTATTTCAATCATTATTGTGGCGGGTACTTTGTGCGTATTTTTTATAATAACCAGAAGACGCAACAGGGAACTTATTAAAATACAGAAGAGTTTGCATACAGCAGAAGAACTTTTGGAGAGAGACTTAATCATAAAAGAAATAAAGAATCGACTTGAAAAATCCATAGGAAGCGCCCCAATCGGGTATGTTGTGACGGTGGAAGGTTTGGTTGTTGAAACAAATCGTTATGTGGATGACCACTTTGGTTTAAGGCTTAGCCAACCCGTTCGAGAAATTTTCCCTGACCCAGTTTTGCGTGATGTCATACAGCAAGAACTTGAAGAGGGCAAGGTAATTAGCGGGAGAACGGTGTATTTGAAAACCTTAAAGGAAGGACAACAAAGATTCCAACTGAATTATAATTCTGTGGCATATGCCAATAAAACAGCGTTTATTACTTGGGTTGTGTCCGTTGAAGAGGTTGAAGCACAAAAAGATGCACTTAGTCTTGCAGAAAAGGGCTTGCAGAAAATCGTGGATACGCTGCCAATCCCCATGTTAATTGTGAATAAAATAAACCATGACATCCTATATGCCAATCATGCGTCGTCCTATCTTTTTCTATCTGGTGATACAGAAGCTGCGGACAATCGTAAGTTGACTGACTTTGTAGAATTATATAATCAACACAAAGAAACACTTGATAGCAACATCAATTTTGAGATTATGTATACATCGCAAGAGGAAATAGATTTATTGGTTTCTGCTAGCGAAATTGTGTATAGAAATGATAGTAGCATTATTTTTATTTGCCAAAATATTTCCGCTCAAAAGAAGCAGTCTGAACATTTATTAAAAGCTGCCGAGAAAGAACGAGAAGCAAACCAGATGAAAAGTGTGTTCTTGGCAAACATGAGCCATGAAATAAGAACCCCGATGAATGCGATTATTGGTTTTTCGCAAATTTTAATTTCTGACAAGTCGCTTGCAGATAAGCAAAAAGAATTTGTTCAGTCCATCAACAGAAGCGGCGAGCATTTGCTTACTCTGATTAACGACGTCTTGGAAATGTCCAAAATAGAAGCGGGGAGCATAACACTTAGCCTATCAACCATTGATATGCATACAATGATTTTAGAAATTAAGAATATGTTCCAGCTGCGTACAAACTCCAAAGGTATTTCTTTTCTGGTTGAGTATGACGATTTGCCAAGATATATTTTTTCTGACGAGAGTAAGATCAGGCAGATTTGTATTAACTTGCTTGGCAATGCTGTTAAATTTACAAATAGTGGTGGACTCTTTTGGAAATTTACCTGCGACGATTTGCAAGAACAAAAGCTTTTGATAATCGAAATTATTGATACAGGTATAGGAATTATCCCAGAAGAACTAGAACACGTTTTCGAACCGTTCAAACAAAGCGAAAGCGGCAAGAGCAGTGGTGGTGGAACAGGGCTTGGACTTTCAATCAGTCGTGAACTGGCAAGGTTTATGGGTGGAGACATTACCGCTGAGAGTGAATATGGCGTAGGAGCTACCTTCCATGTAGAAATCCCTGTTGAAATAAGCGATTCATATAGCGTAGTCGAGATGGAAACGGTTCAAAATGTTCTTTCAATTAAAGATGGCAAGAACCCAAAAATTCTTGTTGTGGACGACAAAGAAGAAAATATTCAAGTGCTTCGAGAATTGCTTGGGCCTGTTGGCTTTATCATTAGGGAAGCAAGAGACGGTAAAGAAGCGATTGAAGTGTTTGAGAATGAGACCTTGGATTTAATTTTGATGGATATGCGTATGCCTATCATGGATGGGTATGAAGCATCAACCAAGATAAGAGAAAACACGGAACGTCCACGGATTCCCATTATTGCTTTAACCGCAAGTGCTTTTGAGGAAGACAAACAGCGAATTTTTGCAATCGGTATTGATGACTACGTTAGAAAGCCTTTTCAAAGGAAAACTCTTTTTAATGCAATTAAAAAGAATCTTGATATTGAATATATTTACGAAGAGGACGCAGTGGAGAACGTTGTTATAAAAGATACGGAAATGAGCTTTGATGCGGTTCCAATAAAACTGTCGGAGAGTTTGGCCGAAGCTGTCAACACAGCTGATTTTAATGAAGCACTTGATGTTTTAGATCAAATGAAAGATTTTTTATTAGCAGGTGAGTATAATCTGATTAAATCATTGATTGATTCGTTCCAGTATGAGAAGGTGTTAGAAATTCTTGACAGGACGTTGTTAAGTGATAACTAGAGAGTGGCAAAAATTAAGCCGCTGTGATTGGAGTAGTTCACATGAAAAAAGAAAGTATCACACGGACACTTATAAAAAATACTTTATTGTCAAGCGTAACTATTATTGCGGTATTTATTTTTTTCACACTCATTAGCTTAAACCAAATCGGAGAGTCTCGTTTAAAACAGCAAGAGGCAACATTAAAAAATAACTTTGATCTCATGGTTAAAAGACAAGTACAATCTGCTATCAGTATATTAGAGGTGTACAACAGAAAGGTTTTAAGTGGCGAGCTCACGAAAGAAGAAGCTGTCTTACAAGCCGCAGATATTGTCCGCCATATGAATTATGGGGATGGCAATTATTACTTTGTTTACAATTCGAAAGGCGTAATCGTCATTGACAGGGGTTCTAAACTGGAGGGCGGCAACGAATTTGATTTTGTAGACTTGAAAGGAAATTACTATGCACGGGAAATAATTAACAATGGTAAAAAAGAAATTGGCGGGTATTCAGAATATTATTTTTCAAAACCAGGTTCGAACGTGCCACTGGCAAAACGCAGTTATAGTATATACTTTGAGCCATTTGATTGGGTAGTTGGAACAGGCAACTATATTGAGGACATCAATGAGATTTTTAGCGAAACCGATACAGTAAGAACAATCAAAGACCAAAACAATATGATGATTTGGCTTATGATTGGTATTGGTGTTTTTGTTCTCTTCATTTCAATATTACTATCCCTTAGAGCGTCCTTGGCTCTCACTAAAACGCAGAAAAACCTTCACACGGCAGAAGAACTTTTAGAAAAAGATTTGATGATCAAAGAAATTAAAAACAGGCTTGAGAAATCGATAGGAAGTGCACCCATCGGATATGCCGTTACCATTGATGGTAAATTGCTCGAAGAAAATAATTATATGGATGAGAAGTTTGCCATGAAGGTCAATCAACCAGTAAGAGATGTTCATCTGGATCCACTTGAGAGCGATGGAATACAAGAGGAAATTGCGAGAGGCGAGACAATTGCAGGCAGAACTGTGTTATTAAAGACATTGCGTGACGGTGTACAGCGTTTTCAACTCAGTATGAACTTTGTGGAATATGATAATACAACGGCAGCGATTTCGTGGCTTGTTTCTATTGAAGAAGTTGAAGCACAAAAAGATGCGTTGCGTCTGGCAGAAAAGGGTCTGCAAAAGATAGTAGATACACTACCCATACCCATGTTGATTGTTGATAAAGCCAATCATGAAATACTGTATGCCAATCATGCTTCCTCCTATCTTTTTCCATCAATTGATGCAGAAACAGGGGAAACGCACAAATTGACGAACTTTGTGGAAATGTACGGCCAACATAAAGAAATGCAAGACGGCAATATTAATTTTGAGGTTGGTCTCAAGTATCAAGAAAAAATAGATTTATTGGTTTCGGCAAGTGAAATTGTATATAGAAATGAGGACAGCATTATTTTTATATGCCAAAATATTTCGGCTCAAAAGAAGCAGTCCGAGCTTTTATTAAAGGCGGCAGAAAAAGAGCGTGAAGCAAACCAGATGAAAAGCATGTTTTTGGCAAACATGAGCCATGAAATAAGAACCCCCATGAACGCAATCATAGGATTTTCACAAATATTAATTTCGGATAAGACGCTTGCGGCCAAGCAAAAAGAGTTTGTTCACTCCATCAATAAAAGCGGCGAGCATTTACTTACACTCATTAACGACGTATTGGAAATGTCAAAAATAGAAGCAGGCAGCATCACGTATAGCCCATCAACCATTGATATGTTTGCATTGATTGCAGAGCTTAAGAATATGTTTATCTTGCGTACCAACTCCAAAGGCATTTCTTTTGTGGTTGAACATGATGAATTGACTAGATACATATTTTCTGACGAGAGTAAGATTAGGCAGATTACACTTAATTTGTTGAGCAATGCAGTTAAATTTACAAACACTGGCAGCATCTCGTGGAAATTAAAATGTGCAGATGGCGATGCTGATGCGGAGAGTTTACTTGTCATCGAAATTTCAGACACAGGGATAGGAATTAGTGCGGAAGAACTGGAAACCATTTTTGAACCGTTTAAGCAAAGCGAAAGCGGCAAGAAAAATGGAGGAGGAACAGGGCTTGGGCTTTCCATAAGCCGAGAACTGGCAAGGTTCATGGGTGGAGATATTTTTGCAGAAAGTGAATATGGCGTAGGAACGACCTTCCGAACAGAAATTCCAGTGCAAATAAGCGATGCACACGGCGTAACAGAGATTGAAACGGTACAGAATGTTATTTCAATTAAAGGCGGCAAGTGTCCGAGAATTTTGGTGGTTGACGACAAACTTGAAAATATTTTAGTGCTGCGGGAATTGCTTCAACCAATTGGCTTTATCGTGAGCGAGGCAAGAGATGGCAAAGAGGCAATTGATATTTTTGAAAGCGAACAATTTGATTTAATTTTGATGGATATGAGAATGCCTGTAATGGACGGATATGAAGCGTCAATCAAAATAAGAAAGTCAGAAATAAATTCTCGTATTCCGATTGTAGCCTTAACGGCCAGTGCGTTTGAGGAAGACAAACAGCGTATTTTTGATGTAGGAATTGATGACTATGTTAGAAAGCCTTTTCAAAGGAAAATTCTTTTTAATGCAATCAAAAGGAATCTTCACATCGAATATATTTACGATGACGACGCCGTGGAAGAAGTTGTTATCAAAGATACGGACATGAGCTTTCAAGCAGTACCAGCCGCGCTTTCGGAGCGTTTGGCTGAGGCGGTTGACATGGCTGATTTCAATGAGGCTCTTGACGTTTTGGATTTAATGAGAGAATTTTTATTGATAGGCGAGTACAATCTGATAAAATCTTTGATTGATTCGTTCCAGTATGAAAAGGTTGCCGAGATTTTAAGTCGAACGATGGCAAGCGAGAGTTAGCCCTACCAATTTTCTCTTCGAGTTCAAAAGATAACCATTGCAAAATAAAAATAGATCCGAACACCTATCTAAAAAAGAATGGGTTCGGATTTTTTTTATAGAAAGCAATGCATAATAAGGTGTTTCACTCAACTGCGTGCAACACCTTATCATTTGATACGGAACAAGTTATGAAATGACACTGCCTTGCGGCGTTTTTTCTGATAGACTGAAAACAGTATACTGCAAAACTTATAAAGGAGGGCTAGCTTTGGCAAATTTAGTTTTAATGCCACAAATGGGTATTTCGGAAGAAAGTGCAATACTATCAGAATGGCGAATTAAAAAAGGCGACAAGGTAAATGCGGGCGACGTAATCTTTTCAATTGAAACGGGTAAATCTGTCTTTGAAATCGAGTCAGAATTTTCGGGGGTAGTTTTAGAAATTCTTGCAGAAACTGGCGACGAGATACTAATTAAGGTTCCTGTCTGCGTAATCGGTTGTGCCGGCGAAGTCTATACTGTTGAAAAATCTGTTGGCGCTGACACAAAGAGCGAAGCCGCTCCAGTTGTTGTGAATGCAGAGGTTAAAAGTTTTTCCCCAACCACCCAAGTAAGAACAGATTCGGACAAAGTTTGCATTTCTCCACGTGCAAGGAACTTGGCAACAAAAGCGGATGTGGACGTAACCCTTGCCAAAGCTTCTGGCCCAGAAGGCCGCATAATCGAGCGAGATATTCGTGCTGTGATTGAAAGCGGCGTTACACATCGTGAGGAACTGAAATACGTTCCAGAAGCAGAAAATTTTGTTATTCCACAAAATGGAGTTTCCTACACAGAAAAACCACTGACCAATCTGAGGAAGATTATTGCCAAAAATATGGCTTCCTCTCTTTTAAATACGGCACAACTCACACATACTGCTTCCTTCGATGCAAGCGTAATCCAAGCATATCGCAAATCTTTAAAAGAAGACGCTCATCTTTCGGGCATTACTTTAACAGACATGGTGCTTTATGCAGTTACTCGCACCTTGCCAGATTTTCCTGCTTTAAATGCTTGGCTTGTAGAGGACACGATGCGTTACTTTACCGATGTAAACCTAGCTTGTGCCGTGGATACAGAACGAGGGCTGATGGTACCTGTCATGTTCGGTGCCTCTTCCAAATCGCTTTTGCAAATTTCAAAAGAATTAAAATCTCTAGCAGAAAGCTGCCGAAGCGGAAGTGTGCCACTAGAACTTTTGGGCGGCGGAAGTTTTACCGTTTCCAATTTGGGTGCATATGGAATAGAAAGTTTTACGCCAATTTTAAACGCACCACAAACAGGAATTTTAGGCGTAAATACGATTACCCAACGAGTAAAAGAAGTGGACGGACAGATAAAAATGTATCCATCTATGGCATTGTCGCTGACTTATGACCACCGTGCGATTGACGGAGCACCAGCGTCCAAATTCTTGCAACAGCTTTGCAGAAATTTAGAAAACTTTACGACCTTGCTTGCGAGATAAAAGCGAGAAAGAGGGGAGAATAAGTCATGTTTGATTTAATCATAATTGGCGGTGGGCCTGCTGGGTATCATGCGGCAGAACTTTCAGCACACGAGGGGTTAAAAACCCTGTTGTTAGAAAAACGTGCGGTGGGCGGCGTGTGTTTAAATGAGGGTTGTATTCCTTCCAAGGCACTGTTGCATTCGGCAAAACTCTTTGACTATGCAAATGGCTATGCAAAACACTACGGCGTAACTTGTGCAGATCCAAAACTGGATTATGCGTTTGCCGTTGCACGAAAAGATGGTGTTGTCAAAAAACTTGTGACCGGCATCGAGGCAAAATTAAAAAAATCAGGTGTTACCATTATAAAAGAACAGGCTGTTATAACAGGACGGAACGAACAAGGATTTACAGTTTCGGCAGGCGGTGAGGTTTACCAAGGGGCTAAGTTATTAATCTGTACTGGCTCCGAACCGATTCTTCCGCCAATCGAAGGCTTAAAAGAAGCAGTAGTAAGCGGCTTTGCCATGACCAATCGTGAGATACTAGCGTTAACAGAAGTTCCCAAAAAAATTGTCATCGTAGGTGGCGGCGTAATCGGAATGGAAATGGCGTCGCTCATGAACTCAGCACAATCCGAAGTAACCGTAATTGAAATGCTGGATAAAATTGCGGGGCCAACAGACGCAGAAATTTCTAGCATTCTGCAAAAATCATATCAGCAAAAAGGTGTCAAGTTCTTATTAAAAACAAAATTGGTTTCCATTGGAACAGATTTTGTTATTTGTGAAAAAGATGGTCAAAGTGAAAAAATTCCTTGTGATAAAGTATTGTTATCCATTGGTCGTCGTGCTGTAAGTAGTAACATGGGTCTTGAAACCATCGGCGTTTTGTTGGATCGAGGTGCAGTTGTTACAGATCCACAACAGAAAACCAATATCCCAGGCGTTTTTGCGGCGGGTGATGTCAATGGAAAATCCATGTTGGCACATACGGCTTACCGTGAAGCGGAAGTTGCGGTTCAAACCATTTGCGGCAAAAAAGACGAAATGCAGTACAATGCAATTCCATCTGTGATTTATACAAACCCAGAAGTGGCTGGTGTCGGCGAAACGCTTGAAACAGCAAAACAAAAGGGAATGGACGTACATGAAGTGAAAGTAAGCTTGCAATTTTCGGGCCGATACATGGCAGAAAACGAGGGCGGAAACGGTATTTGCAAATTAATTTGGTCTGGCAAACGATTGGTTGGTGTGCACATGATCGGCAATCCAAGTTCAGAAATTATTGCCGCCGCATCAATGGCGATTTCACGTGAAATAAGTTTTGAGCAACTCAAGAAAGTTGTATTTCCACACCCAACCGTAGCTGAAATTATCCATGAGAGTCTATATATGTAAAGGAGAATGTTTATGCCACAAAGTCAATTTGTAAGTCCAGAAAAAATGCGTGCCAAAGGTACCTTGGAATTTAAAAACATACCTTTAAATCAGTTCGATACAAGTTTTGAAGATTCCTGTTCGGCGTACAGCAAAGCGGATTTGTTAGGTATTTTTAGCGACATGCAACTCATTCGTGAATTTGAAACAATGCTGTATTCTGTAAGAACCACAAAGCAATACAATGGCGTGGAGTATGTGTATACTGGCCCTGCCCATTTATATTCAGGTCAAGAAGCGGCAGCTGTCGGTATGGCGTATACCCTTGGCAAAGATGACATTATTTTTGGTTCACACCGCAGCCACGGCGAAGTTCTTGCAAAGGGCTGTGCTGCCATCAAAAACTTAGAAGAAAAAGAACTCTACAGCATCATGAAAGAATTTTTGGGCGGAGCAACTTTATCCCCCATTGAACCTTTAAACAAAACAGGCAGAGTAAAAGATTTGGCTTTTGACTTTTTACTGTATGGGTTTATGGCAGAACTTTTTGGTCGTGACAACGGATTTACACGTGGACTTGGTAACTCCATGCATGTATTTTTTACGCCGTTTGGTATTTATCCAAACAATGCCATTGTTGGTGGTTCCGCTGGCGTTTCTGTCGGAGCGGGTTTGTTTAAACGAGTGAACAATAAACCGGGTATGGTGGTTTGTAATATCGGTGATGCCTCTCTTGGTTGCGGCCCTGTTTGGGAAGCACTTAACTTTGCATCGCAAGACCAGTTTTCAAAACTTTGGGACGAATCTCATAGGGGTGGACTTCCCATTATCTTTAATTTCTTAAACAACCACTATGGCATGGGCGGACAGACTTCTGGCGAAACCATGGCTTACGATATTTTAGCACGAGTAGGAGCGGGTATTAACCCAGACCAAATGCACTCCGAACGTATTGACGGCTACAATCCATTTTCTGTGATTGATGCTTTTGCAAGAAAACGTAAAATCATTGACGAACGCAGAGGGCCAGTGCTACTTGACACAGTTACGTATCGTTATGTTGGGCATTCAGCAACAGACGCTTCAACCTATCGCACCAAAGAGGAAATTGAAGCTTGGCAAAAAGTAGATTCGATTGCTACTTTTAAAAGCAATTTAATACTAGCAGGTATTGCAACAACAGCAGAGTGCGAGCAAATCGAACTTGGCATTCGTGAAAGAATTACAAAAATAATGCGAATTGCCATTGACGAAACCGTTTCTCCTCGCATAAACCTAATGATGGAGCCTGACGGCATCCGCAAATATATGTTTTCCAACGAAAAAATTACAAGGATGGAAGACAGAGCACCAGATGTTACTGCACCAAAATCAGAAAACAGCCGTTTAGAAAAATTGAAATCAAAATCACGTTCTGCTGTTGATAAGGACGGAAAAGCCGTTTCGAAAATCAAACAACTCTCCATTCGTGATGCTATTTTTGAATCCATAATTGATAAATTTTATGAAGATCCAACCGTAATTGCCTTTGGCGAAGACAATCGTGATTGGGGCGGTGCCTTTGGTGTTTACGGCGGATTAACAGAATCCATTCCTTATCATAGGTTCTTTAACTCACCAATATCAGAGGGAACCATTGTGGCGGCATCCGTTGGTTATGCTTTATGCGGCGGTCGTGCGATTCCAGAATTGATGTACTGCGATTTCTTGGGTCGTGCGGGTGATGAAGTATTTAACCAACTTTCCAAATGGCAGGCAATGAGTGCGGGTGCATTAAAAGTTCCGGTTGTTTTACGTGTTTCAGTTGGATCAAAATACGGAGCACAACATGCACAAGACTGGACTTCTTTAACCACACATATCCCTGGGCTTAAAGTGGTTTTCCCAGCGACACCTTATGATGCAAAAGGTCTTATGAATGCGGCACTAAACGGTTCTGACCCTGTGGTTTTCTTTGAATCACAAAAGTTATATGACATGGGCGAAATGTTCCACGAAGGTGGCGTGCCAGAGGAATACTACGAAATTGAAATTGGCGAGCCAGATATAAAAAGAGTGGGCAGTGACATCACTATTTTAACTGTCGGTGCAACACTTTATAATGCACTCGAAGCGGCGGAACTTCTACAAAAGCAACATAACCTGTCAGCGGAAGTAATTGATTCTCGCAGTCTTGTACCTTTCAACTACGAAAAAGTGTTGGAGTCCGTTAAAAAAACAGGCAGAGTTGTTTTGGTTTCAGACGCTTGCGAACGTGGAGCACATGTGAACGACCTTGCTCGCAACATAACAGAATTTGCGTTTGACTATTTGGATGCACCGCCGATTGTGGTTGCCGCACCAAATGTTATTTGCCCTTGCCCAGAACTTGAAAACTATTATTATCCACAAGCAAGTTGGATTTTGGATGCGATTAACGAAAAAATTCTGCCGCTTGCGGGTCATGTTTCTCAAATGAACTTTACAACACTTGAAAAAATTCGTCGTGAGAAGTTGGGCGTTTAATCTATAAGGAGGAAAACGTATGAAAACGAAAGCTGTAAGACTATATGGTAAAGAAGATTTACGACTTGAAGAATTTGAATTGCCCCCTATTAAAGAGGATGAGATTCTCGCAAAAATTATTTCGGACAGCATTTGTATGTCGTCCTACAAAGCTGCAAAACAAGGTTCTGATCATAAACGTGTACCGAAGGATATTGCGGAAAATCCAATTATTATTGGTCATGAGTTCTGTGGCGAGTTGATTGAAGTGGGCAAAAAGTGGAGCGATAAATTTAAGGCCGGCGATAAGTTTTCTATTCAGCCAGCTTTAAACGATGTCTCCAATGTTCACGCCGCACCTGGTTATAGTTTTCAATATATAGGCGGAAATGCAACTTACATTGTAATTCCTGCTATGGTTATGGAGCATGATTGTTTGCTACCGTTTCACGGTGAATCCTTTTATCATGGTTCTTTGGCAGAGCCAATGAGTTGCATCGTTGGCGGATTTCATGTGAACTACCATACAAAAGCCGGAAGTTATGTACACGAGATGGGCATTGTAGAAGGTGGAAAAATGGCGTTATTGGCTGGCGTTGGCCCAATGGGACTTGGAACCATTGACTATGCCATACACACAGACCGCAGACCGTCCATGTTGGTTGTAACTGATATTGACGAAGTTCGAATTGAAAGAGCAAAGACCTTATATACTGTGGAAGAAGCCGCAAAAAATGGTGTAGAATTAATTTATGTAAACACAGCGAAGCTTGAAAATGCAGCAGAACACCTCATGGAGTTATCTGGTGGCACAGGTTTTAACGATGTGTATGTGTTTGCTCCGGTTGCTCCTGTTGTGGAATTGGCAGACAAACTTTTGAGCTATGACGGCTGTTTGAATTTTTTTGCAGGCCCAACCGACCCAACTTTTTCTGCCAAATTTAATTTTTACAATGCACATTACAATGCAACCCACGTGGCTGGCAACAGCGGCGGAAACACAGACGACATGCTTGAATCATTGGAAATGATGGCAAACGGAAAAATTGATCCATCCTCCATGCTGACACATATAGGTGGGCTTGATTCCGCCATTGAAACAACTTTAAACCTACCCAAAATTCCTGGCGGCAAAAAACTTATTTACAACCAAATTTCCATGCCACTCACAGCGATTGCAGATTTTGCGGAACTCGGTAAAACCGATCCACTCTTTGCAAAGCTTGCAGAGCTTACAAAAGCAAACAATGGGCTGTGGTCATCTGCTTGTGAGAAATACTTGCTTGAAAATGCAAAATACATTTAGAGGTGAGTCGAATGCAAGAACAAATTATTAAACGCCAAACCAGTGGCAAAGACGGCGTTTTACCAATCGTTTCCCTTTTGGAAGACGGACAGTTTGAAATGAGCTACAATCATCGAGTGGGTCGACTTTCTGGCAAAATTGTTGTCATTACAGGAAGTGCACAAGGGTTCGGCTATGGAATTGCCGCCGAACTCTTGAAGCACGGCTGTTACATGGTGTACGCAGACTTAAACCAAGAATTGGCAGAGAAAAATGCAGTGGCAGCAAATGAAAAATATGGTGTTGGCACGGCGATTGCACTCAAATGTGATGTGACAAATGAAGAGTCTGTTGCGTGGGTTACGCAAAAAACGGTGGAAGCATTTGGTGGCATCGACCTTTTTGTTTCGAATGCTGGTATTTTAATTTCTGGTTCGTTGGAAGACTTAACACTCAACAGTTTTGAACTAGTTACAAAAGTAAATTACACAGCGTATTTTATTTGTGCAAAATATGCATCTCGTGTGATGAAACTGCAACGAGAAGCAAACCCAACAGCCACAGCAGATATTATCGAAATTAATTCGAAGTCTGGACTGGAAGGCTCCAATAAAAACTTTGCCTATGCCGGCAGTAAATTTGGCGGCATTGGGCTTACACAATCGTTTGCAAAAGAGTTGGTTGAGTTTGGCATAAAAGTAAATGCCATTTGCCCGGGAAATTTCTTTGAAGGCCCACTGTGGATGCATCCCGAAAAAGGGCTGTTCTTCCAATATTTAAGTGCTGGAAAAGTGCCGGGTGCAAAAACAGCCGAAGATGTAAAACGTTTTTATGAAGCGAAAGTACCGATGAACCGTGGGTGCAGACCTGTGGACGTTTCGAAAGCAATTCTTTATTGTGTGGAGCAGGAATATGAAACAGGACAGGCGATTCCCGTTACTGGCGGACAAAATATGCTGAACTAGCGGAGGTTGTTTATGCAAGAGCACGTGAAAAATCTGAACGCACCAACAAAAAAGGAACGTTTAGCGGCTTTGCAGCAACTAAAAAACTTGTTGACTGCGGGGGCGATTGAAAAACCTGTAACAGGCACAGATGTAAACAACCATATTCATACAACCTATTCGTTCTCACCGTATTCGCCGACCAAGGCTGTGTGGATGGCGTATATGGCTGGGCTTTCGACTGCGGGCATTGTTGACCACGATTCTGTTTCGGGTGCCAATGAATTTATTGAGGCAGCAAATATATTGGATTTTCCTGTGACGGTGGGTTTTGAACTGCGTGTTCGGCATACCGCCACAAAACTTGGGCAAAGACGCACGAACAACCCAGACCAAAAAGGGATTTCATACTTGACATTTCATGGCATACCCCATACGAGAATTGAAACGGTATCGGCATTTCTAAAACCGATTTCCGTAGCACGAGGGATGCGAAACAAACAAATGTGTTTAAAAATATCAGAGCTTATGGGTATTTCCATTGACTACGAAACAGATATTTTGCCACTGTCGGAGTTTGCAGACGGAGGTTCTGTTACAGAACGCCATTTGCTCTATGGATTGTCTTTAAAGCTGATTGAAAAATACAAAAAAGGCGAGGCACTTGTTGCATACTTGCAAAAGATAATTGACATACCTCCAAACCTCAAAACAGTATTGCAAGATTTGGATAACCCTTACTATGCCTATGATTTGTTGGGATTGTTAAAATCGAATTTGGTGGCACAAATTTATGTGGACGCAGACGATACGGAATGCCCAGAAATTTCTGATGTGGTTGGGTTTGCAAGGGACAATGGAATTATTTTGACCTATCCATATTTGGGTGACGTAACAGCCTCTATCACAGGAGATAAAAAACCGCAAACCTTTGAAGACGAGTTTTTGGATGAGCTTTTTGAAACTTTGGTGAACTTGGGCTTTCAAGCTGTTTCATATATGCCGTCACGAAACACGATGGAGCAGTTAACCCGCCTTAGAAAATTATGTGACCAGTTCTCCATGCTCCAAATTAGTGGTGAGGACATCAACACACCACGCCAAAGTTTTATTTGTACCGCCATGCGAAACGAAGTTTTTGCTAATTTAGTGGATACCACGTGGGCGTTAATCGGTCACGAAAGTGCGGCGACAAAAGATTTGGCACTTAGTTTTCCCAAACAAAATATGACGCTACAAGAAAAAATTCAGTTCTACAAAAAACTCCTACCGTAAAATATACGGTGGGAGTTTTTTTGCATGAGTATATAACATCTTATGATTTGATACAAAAGAAATTATGAAATGATACTGCATTTTGTGGAATTTGCTGTTAAAATAAATATCAAGTTCAAAAGCTTTTAATTATCAGCTTGTTTTTTTAAGTTTTTTCTATACTCTGATGGTGAAGATTTATATCGGGCGTTAAATCTTTTGGTAAACCAAGTACGATTGGAACATCCGATTGTTTCCATAATTTCAGTTACGGTTAAATCTGTCTCAAGCAACATGAGGGATGCCTTTTTCAATCGGATTTCATGTAGGATGTCTGAAAAACTGCTGCCAGAATATTTTTTAATCAGTGTAGACAAATACGGTGCTTGGTAATGAAAATGCTCTGCCAGTTCAGAAATATTTACATTTTGGCAATTGTCAATGATGTACTGAATTATTTCAGATATATCACGGGTTCCAAATTCTTTTGAACCCTCTATATTGATTCGTTGTTTGTAGTTTCCGGCAAGCTCTATTAAAAAAGCGGTCAACAAAGCTTCTAGCATCTTTTCTTTGTAGAGCGGGCATTCATAATATTCATAAATGATATGTTGTATTAAATTTTCGAAGGGACTGCTTGTAGAATCCTTTGTAAATAAAATGTAATTGTCTTGTTTTCTTCTTGCTTGAATAGAATCTAAAAAGAAATCCGAGACAAGCTCATTTCCAGATATTAATTTGAAATAAGTATTGTCAAAAGTGGATTGGCTGATTAAAAGGTTGAAAAACATATCGGTTTTAGGGTTTGTGGATTCCATGGAATGCAGTGCCTGTAAATTGAGAAAGCAGACATCGCCCTCGTTTAGGGTCAGTGTGGTGCCATCAACTTTTGTGTGACAGGTTCCTTTATACACATAGATCATTTCAAAGTAATTGTGAAAGTGTTCGAATCTGTCATAACCAACCAGATGGGGAATGACGTTGATCTCATAACGGCAATTTGGCATAAGCTCGAACAAATAACCAGAGGGCTTTTTGTGCAGAAGCATTTGTAGTGCAGGGTCATCAAATTGAAAGATCTGCTTTTTAACTTCACCAACTTCAAGGCAATGAATGGCATCTGTTATTTCTTTTGTTTTGGCATCGTCCTTATGTTCTTTTCGAAAATATTTTGTTAAGTCCAAATCACATACCTCCATAAGCATATTTCGTGTTCTTGCATATTAACATAAGACAAATTATCTTTCAACAAAGTTTTTAACAGAAAATCGAAAAAGTTGAGATAATTTAACTTGCATAAAAAAATATTGGTTGTATAGTGATAATTAGGTTCTAATGCAAAAGAAAAAAATTAAGTAGTATACGAACGTGAAAAGATAAACAATCTATGGGCGTGTTCGCATATAATTATTGGCAAATTTAATAAAATCCATGTTTCAGATAAAAAAGTACATTTATTATTTTAGGGAAATGAAGTAAGATGAAAACACAACACTATGATTAAAGGAGTTGATGCAACGTGGCCACTCTTGAAAAGCTTGTAAGGATGGAAAATATACAAAAAACGTTTCCGGGAGTACATGCACTGGATAACTGTCAATTTGATTTAATGCCTGGCGAGGTTCATGCGTTAATGGGCGAAAACGGTGCGGGAAAATCGACACTCATGAAAATTCTTACAGGTGTTTATACAAAGGATTCTGGAACAATTGAAATTAAGGGCGTACCAACCAATATTACAAGCCCGAAACACGCAAAAGACTTGGGCATAAGCATCATTCATCAAGAGCTAAATATGTGCCAACACTTAACGGTTGCACAAAATATTTTTATCGGGCGAGAGTTTGTTGATAAAACAAAAATTGCGATAGACGAAAAAAGGTTAAACCTACAATCGCAAGTGCTTTTGAGTATGTTGAAGGTGGATATTTCTCCAGAAGACAAAGTTTCTTCTTTGACAGTTGCAAAAGAGCAGATGGTTGAAATTGTCAAGAGCATCTCTTATAACGCAGAAGTTTTAATTATGGACGAACCGACTGCTTCACTTACCACATCAGAAATCGAAAAACTGTTTGAAATTATTGAATACCTAAAAAAGAAAAACGTAGGCATTGTATACATATCTCACCGCATGGACGAAATCATGCGTATTGCAGACAGAATCACCGTCATGCGTGACGGACAATACATAAAAACTGTTAAGGCGGCTGACACAAACATCAATGAAATTATCAAAATGATGATTGGTCGTGAGTTAAAAGGAAATTTAAAACCTGAGGGCATTGTGTCTTCTACAGAAACCGTTTTGGAAGTCAAAAATCTAAACCGTGGCAAACAAGTAAATGATGTTAGCTTTTACCTTAAAAAAGGTGAAGTGCTTGGCTTTGCCGGTTTAATGGGAGCCGGACGTACAGAAACGGCACGTGCAATTTTTGGTGCAGACAAGTTGGATTCTGGTGAGGTTTATATCAAAGGTCGGAAAGTACATATTATTTCTCCAGAGGATGCTGTAAAACACGGTATTGGTTATCTCTCGGAGGATCGGAAAAAGTTTGGGTTGGCACTGGGGCTTGATGTGGTCACAAACAGCGTTTTGGCTTCTTACGAAAAATTTGTAAACAGGTTTGGGCTGATTGACAGCAAAAAATGTAACGAGCGAGCAAAAGAAATGGTTGATAAAATGGGGACAAAAACACCGTCTTTAAATCAGAAGGTTAAAAATCTTTCAGGCGGAAACCAGCAAAAAGTTATCATCGGCAAATGGCTTATTCGTGATTGTGACATCCTTATTTTCGACGAACCTACCCGTGGTATTGACGTTGGTGCAAAAAGCGAAATTTATAAATTAATTGAAGAACTTGCAAGATCTGGTCGCTCTGTTATCGTAATTTCTTCAGAACTTCCCGAAGTAATAAGATTAAGCCACCGAATTTATGTCATGTGCGAAGGTCGGATTACTGGCGAATTGACATCGGAAGAAGTCACACAGGAAAACATTATGACATTCGCCACCATGCGTCAAGGCGTAATCACAAAAAAGGAGGAGTCCGTCTCATGAGCAACATGAATATTTTTAAGGGTGCCGCTATGCAAAAGGCACTTGCCTTTGTGGGTTTAATTGTTATCTTCATCATTTTTTCAGTGATGTCTCCAAATTTTTGTACAACTTCTAACATTATCACGATTTTACTCTCTAGTGCGTCGATGGGTATTGTTGCGGTTGGCGTAACGTTTGTTATTATTACTGGTGGCATTGACTTGTCGATTGGTGTTATTCCTACTTTTTCAGCGGTTATCTTTGGAACATTCTTACAAGTTTTTGGTTTGCCGCTCTGGCTTGCAATAATTTTAGGACTTTGTGCCGGTGCGGTTTGTGGCTGTACAACGGGATTGTTGGTTTCAAAATTTAAACTGCCTCCGTTTATTGCGTCACTCGGACTCATGATGGTGGCTCGTGGACTTTCCTTGGTAATCTCTGGCGTTAAACCGATTTACTTTGATGCGGAAACACAAGGTGCTTTTACAAATTTTGCACTGGGAACCATTATTCCAAAGATTTACGGCGTGAGCGTTCCAAACTTTGTTATTATATTCTTCCTTGTATCTATTGTGGCAAGCTTTCTCTTAAACAAAACAAAGTTTGGCAGATATACCTATGCCATCGGCAGCAACGAAGAAGCCACCAGATTATCTGGTGTAAGTACAGACAAATGGAAAGTTATGGTTTACACATTTAGCGGTTTTATTTGTGCAATTGCTGGGCTTTTAGTGGCATCAAGACTTACATCTGTTCAACCCCAACAAGGTGCTGGTGACGAACTGAACGCCATTGCGGCGGTAGTAATCGGCGGAACGTCTTTGAGTGGTGGAGAGGGCAGCATTCTTGGCACAGTCATTGGAACATTGCTCATGAACGTATTGTTAAACGGATTACGCATGAACAACGTGCCACAAGAATGGCAGTTTGTTTTCACAGGCATCATCGTTTTATTTGCGGTTTTGGTTGACATTACTCGCAGAAGAAAAAATGCATAACAGAAATTTCACTTTGGCAAAATGCGGTTTCCGCATTTGTATAACAGGTATCTATCAGAAAATAAGGGGGATTTAGTATGAAAATGAAAAGCTTTTTAGCACTTGGTTTAACAGTAGCACTTGCAGCAGTAACGATGACTGGTTGTGCACCAGCTGCACCAAAAACACCAACACCTGCGGCACCAGCAGCAGAAGCTCCAGCAGCACCTGCACCAGTGGCAGAAGCACCAGCGGCGGCTCCAACAGAAATTTATATTCCGCTTGTATCAAAGGGATTCCAACATCAATTCTGGCAAGCAGTTAAGATGGGTGCAGAAAAAGCTGGCACAGACCTTGGCGTAAAAATTAATTTTGTAGGCCCTGAGTCAGAAACAGAAGTACAAAAACAAATTGATTTGTTGACAGCAGAACTTGGTAAAAATCCACAGGCTCTTTGTTTTGCGGCACTTGATACAAAAGCTGCAACAAACCTCTTACAACAATGCAAAGACAAAGGCATCCCAGTAGTTGGTTTTGACTCTGGCGTGGACAGTGATATTCCTGTATCCACAGTAGCAACAGACAGCAGAAACGCAGCAGCAGCAGCAGCAGATAAAATGGCTGAAGCAATCGGCGGAAAAGGTGACATCGCAATCATTGGTCACTCTGATACAGCAAAAACAGGAATTGACCGTAGAGACGGATTCAAAGACCAAATTGAAGCAAAATACCCAGACATTAAAATTGTTTCGATTCAAATTGGCGATGGCGATCACCAAAAATCAGCAGACATTGCTAAAACAGTTTTAGCTCAAAATCCAAACCTTAAAGGTATCTTCGGAACAAACGAAGGTTCTGCAGTTGGTGCTTACAATGGCGTTAAAGAAGCGGGTATGCTTGGCAAAGTAGTTTTAATCGGCTTTGACTCATCCAAAACTTTAAAAGACGCAGTTCGTTCTGGCGACATTTATGGTGCAATCTCTCAAGATCCAGTAGGCATGGGCTACAAAGCAGTTGAAACAGCACTCAAAGCTTACAAAGGCGAAACAGTTGAGAAGTTTGTTGACACTGGTTACAAATGGTATGACAAAACAAACGTAGACAGTGCTGAGTTACAACCATTGCTTTACGATTAATATTTATTCATTTCTATTTGGGGCTGTAGACCTTGTGTCTGCGGCCTCAAAAGCAAGGAGGACGTTTATGAACCAGGAATACGTGGGCGAAAATTTTTATACGGACAACAGCGGAATTAAGCGGAACGAATTTTTCTCCCAGTATATCAATATGATTTCTGTGCAAGTGCTTGACCACGGCTATTTTGACGGCGATGCAAGGTGGAATCAGTTTGGCATATCGTCACCATTTTCACGAATTTATTACATGGTTGGTTATAGTGGGTGGATTGAAGAATCAGGAAAGCGAATGGATCTGATTCCTGGCAAAATGTATTTAATCACGCCCTATACCGTTGTAAATTTAAGAACCACGAGTAAGATATGCAAATATTTTTTTCACGTAACAGTAAATGTTTATGATTACGACGTATTTGAAAACTATAACAAGTGTTATGAACTTGATATGAAACAAACCGTGCTGGATGAGCTGAGTTACAATTTTCACCAAGAAGACCTCGACGCAGTTTTAAGAATGAGAGCACTGCTGACGTATACCATCGCACAATTTATTGGGGCGTATATGCCAGATATAGCAAAAAAAATAAAGATTGCTGTGAAATACAGAGAAATACACCAGCTTATCGACAGATCATTACAAACGAAAATTAATGCACAAACGGTGGCACAGCATTTAAAAGTTTCTTTGCAACGCTTGAACAAAGAATATAAAAATGACACAGGCATTTCCATTACCAAATACATTCATTCTCAATTGGTTTCAAAAGCGAGCAAGCTCTTGCTTTTAACAAATAAAAGTGTAAAAGAAATTGCCTACGAGTTAGGTTTTAATGATGAATTTTATTTTTCTAGGTTTTTTAAAAAAGAAATGAACTATGGGCCAAGAGAATATCGGTATATTAACGGACATACTAAAACAAAGGTGGAGTGAAAATGAAAACAACATTAATCGGTGCATTACCAAAAATAGGAATTCGTCCTACAATTGACGGACGAAGAAAAGGCGTTCGTGAGTCATTGGAAGTACAGACTATGAACCTTGCCAAAGCGGCAGCAGAATTTATTTCGGCTCACGTAAAACATGCTTCAGGCGAACCAGTGGAGTGTGTGATTGCAGAAACAACAATCGGCGGCGTGGCAGAAGCGGCACGTTGTGCGGATTATTTCTCAAGAGAAAATGTGTGTGCTACCCTAACCGTAACGCCTTGCTGGTGCTACGGAACAGAAACAATGGATCTTGACCCATTGATGCCAAAGGCAGTTTGGGGCTTTAATGGAACAGAAAGACCGGGTGCTGTGTATTTGGCGGCAGTTATGGCGGCTCATGCCCAAAGGGGATTGCCTGCTTTTAGTATTTACGGCCATGAAGTACAGGACTCAAGCGACAAAACGATTCCAGAAGATGTGAAAGAAAAGATTTTAAGTTTCGCAAAAGCAGCTGTAGCAGTTGGTACGATGAAAGGCAAATCGTATTTAAGCATCGGCAGTGTTTCCATGGGTATCATGGGCTCGTTCCTCGACCCAGATTTCTACCAGAAATATTTGGGCATGAGAGCAGAATGGTGCGACATGACTGAAATTATTAGAAGAATTGACAATAAAATCTATGACGAGATTGAGTTTGAAAAGGCTTTTGCTTGGGTGAAAGAAAACTGTAAGGCAGGAACAGATCGAAATGCTGAAAAAAGATCAGACGAGCAAAAAGAAAAAGATTGGGCATACTGCGTAAAAATGACTTTGGTTTGTAGAGATTTAATGGTTGGTAACCCTATATTAAAAGAAAAGGGATTTGAAGAGGAATCAATGGGCAGAAACGCAATTGCCGCAGGTTTCCAAGGACAGAGAATGTGGACAGACCACATGCCAAACGCAGACTTTACGGAGTCAATTTTAAATTCAAGTTTTGACTGGAACGGCATTCGTGAAGCCTATGTGTTTGCAACTGAGAATGATAACTTAAACGCTCTTGCTATGCTGTTTACACATTTGTTAAACCAAAAAGCATCTGTATTTGCTGATGTTCGCACGTATTGGAGCCCTGATGCAGTGAAACGAGTAACAGATTGGTCACCAACTGGCAAAGCGGCAAACGGATTTATCCACTTAATCAATTCTGGTGCGGCTTCTCTTGATGGTGCTGGACAAATGAAAACTGCCGATGGAACAAGCACCATGAAGCATTTTTGGGATGTGACAGAGCAAGACATAAAAGCTACGATGGATGCCACCACTTGGTGCCCTGCCAATTTAGAATATTTTAGAGGCGGCGGATATTCTTCCTGCTTCGAAACAAAAAGTGAAATGCCAATCACAATGGTTCGTGTAAATTTAATCGGTGGGCTTGGTCCAGTTCTTCAAATTGCAGAGGGTTATAGCTGCGAAATTCCAGCAGATGTTTCTAAAACACTTTGGGATAGAACAGATCCAGGTTGGCCATCGACATGGTTTGCTCCAAACTTAACTGGCGAAGGTGCATTCACAGATGTATATTCGGTTATGGCAAATTGGGGTGCAAATCACGGTGCATTCACATATGGACATATCGGTGCAGATTTAATTACGTTGGCAGCGATGTTAAGAATCCCTGTTTCCATGCACAATGTATCCGACGAAAAAGTATTTAGACCACATGTTTGGGCAGCCTTTGGCACGAAAGATGCAGAGAGTGCAGATTACCGTGCTTGCGATAACTATGGCCCATTATATGGAAGGAAATAAATAGGAGTTGTTCATATGCTAAAAGGGATACCATCTATTTTATCGCCGGAGCTTTTGAAAATTTTGATGGAAATGGGACACGGTGACGAAATTTTAATCGGTGATGGAAATTTTCCAGCTGCATCAATGGCACAACGTTTAATTCGATGCGACGGACATTCTGTGACAGACATTTTGAAAGCGATACTCACACTCTTTCCACTGGATGCCTATGTAAAATCGCCTATAGCGCTGATGGAAGTTGTGCAAGGAGACAATGTTGCCCCCATAATCTGGAATGAATTTAAAGAAATTATTTGCGAGGCAGAGCCTGTTCATAATGGAATGGAGCATGTTGAGCGTTTTGATTTTTATGAGCGAGCAAAGAAGGCATACGCTGTGGTCGCAACGAGCGAACAGGCACTTTATGCCAATATCATTTTAAAAAAAGGTGTAGTAAAGCATGAAGGCAAGTGAGGCGAGTTCAGTGAAAGAAAATAGAGAAATAAACTGTTTGGCTTTGGATTTTGGTGCGTCCAGTGGTCGGCTTATGCTTGGAAAATACGATGGACAGCAAATTGAGCTGACAGAAATTCATCGTTTTGCCAACGAACCAGTTGTTTTAAACAAAAGAGTGTATTGGGACTTTTTGCGGTTGATGCACGAAGTAAAAGTCGGGCTTAAAAAAGTTGCGGCACTTAACATCACCATCGAAAGCATTGGTGTAGACTCTTGGGGCGTTGACTATGGGTTCTTAGACCGCCAAGGGAATTTGATGCAAAACCCCATACACTACAGGGATAGTCGCACCACAGAAATTTTTGAAAACATAGACAAACTGGTGTCCAAGGAAGAGATTTATTTGGAAACAGGCATTCAGCATATGTCACTTAATACGCTGTATCAATTGCTTTCGGACAAAGAGATTAGACCAGAAATCTATGAAAGTGCAACAACCTTGCTGCTCATACCAGACTTGTTTAACTATTTTTTATCAGGCGTAATGAAAAATGAATATACAGAAGCAACCACCTCCCAACTGGTCAACCCGCACACTAAAGAATGGAACTACAAGCTCATGGATAAGCTTGGGTTGCGTAAAGAACTGTTTTGCGAGATTGTGATGCCTGGTACGGTGCTTGGAAAATTTACAAAAGAACTCGAAGAAGAAGTGAACTTGAGAGATGTCAAAGTGATTGCGGTTGCGAGCCACGACACGGCTTCGGCTGTGGTGGCGGCACCGCTTGTTGGACAAAATTCAGCGTTTTTAAGTAGCGGTACTTGGTCGCTACTAGGCAAGGAACTCGACGCACCACTAATCGCAAAGGGGCTGTCAGAAAACAGCTTCACCAACGAAGGCGGAGCAGAAAATAAAATTACCTACATTAATAATATCACTGGGCTGTGGCTCGTACAGCAATTGCGTAATCACTGGGACATTCCTGTCAGCTTTTCGGAAATTATGGAGGCGGCAGCTTTAGAAAAAGAAAAACCATTTTGCATTGACGCAAATGCTTTGGAATTTTCTTTTCCGCAAAACATGGCAAAGGCGATTGCCGACCACTGTGAGAAAAAAGGCCAAGGCCGCCCAAAAACTTTGGGTGAACATGCCATTGCCGTTTATCGTGGCTTGACAAACGAGTACAACTCTTCCGTTAAAGCGTTAGAAGAACTCACAGGCACAGCCATTGAAACAATCTGTATCGTTGGCGGTGGAGTTCAAAATGCGTTGCTTTGTCAAATGACAGCAGATGCAACAGGGAAAAAGATTGTTACAGGGCCTGTTGAAGCGGCAACACTTGGCAACATCTTAATTCAGCTAAAAGCCTTAGGACAAATTAAAGATCTTGAAGAAGGCCGTAGTATGATTAAAAATTCATTTGAAAGCATAAAAGAAAAATAAAAGTGAGTCTATAATTTTGTAAAACTCTTCTCAAAATGAAAGCCGTGCCTAGCGAGTTACTCGCTCGGAACGGCTTTGTTTATGCTCTTTTTTTATAGACAACTATTGCAAGTAACCTTGACAAAACTGGCATTTGATTGTATTGTGAATAGATTAGATTTCTGCTTTTAATCATAAAAAAGATATTGAGGGTAACTATGAAAAAGTCTGCGTTAATGTTAATTGCATTGATTTTTATGAGTTTGCTTTTACCGCCAAACATGGTGAAAGCGGATGACTTTGGCCGACCTGTTCTGCACTTTTCCGTGCCTGGCGGCTATACCAACGCAATGGATAAGGTGTTGCAACACGCATTGAAAAATATGGGTTATGATCTTGCTATCAGAACTCAGGTAATGACATCTGCTCTTGAAATGGCTAATAGCTGTGAAGTGGACGGTATTATTGTGAGAGGTCCGGGGGCTGAACAAAGCTACAAAAATCTTGTTATGGTGCCAACTCCTATTTTAACATGGTCTTTTAACACTTTTTCAAGGGAAGATAAAGAGTTTACAGTGAAAAGCTGGGAGGATTTAGCTGGGCTAAGAATTGGAATGATGTATCAAAGAATCTATGTTGATGCCCATTTGCCGGCAAATATAAAAAGCATTACAAAGAAGGATAATATAGTTCAGCTTTATGAAGCTTTGCAGAATGATGAAGTTGATATTGTAGTTGTAAGCGCTTTGCCGACCGATGATTTTTTACTGCCCCAAAATGTTAAGTTTTTAAGCACAATTGATTCAAGTCCGGCTTATGCGTATATGAATAAAAACAAAGCTTTTGTGGTTCCTCAATTAGCAGCAGAGATTCAAAAAATGAATGATACAGGAGTCACAAAAGACTTATTAGAAGACGGAAAACTAGAAACAGAACAAGATGAGTTGTACATATTAAACTTAACATCGTCACCCTATGATTCTGTCAATAATATTGATTTTCTAAAGGGATTGCAGTCTGTAATTAGTGAAGACGCAAGAATAAACACCATCAGCTTGTTTTCGGAATTTACCATAAACGATAGAATTAGGAAAAACCAAATTGCAGATTTCATAAGGAGCGAGCTTTTAGAAATTACACCCGACGTGATCACCATATCAGATGAAGAGGCGTTAAACTTTGTTAAAGATTACTATGCGGTTCTTTTTCAAAAAATACCTGTGATTTTTTGCGGTGTTCAAGATTTTGACATGAAAAAAATTGATGGTTTTGAAAATTATTTTTATGGGTTTGCAGATGAATTGTCTGTTACAGATACCTTTTCGCTCATGCTAAAACTTTACCCAAGCACAAAAAATGTTTTTGTTATAAACGATGATTCCCAATTGGGAATGAGCAGCAAAGAAAAAATTCTGCAGGAGCTTTCTGACTTTACCCCGAAAATTGATAATTATATATATAATGCCAGCACTGACCAAGAGGGCTTGCTTAAAGAAATCAACTCTTTAGGCAATGACACGTTGGTATTGGTGGGCCATTCTAAATTGGACGCTACTTTTTTTAACTCTTGTAAATACCCAGCCTTTGACCTTTCAGGCAATATTGGCAATGGACAGGTGGGCGGAAAATATTTAGATTATCAGGATATGGGCGTAATGGTGGGCAATCGTTTTAGTGATTTAACCAACAACACCCTACAAGAAAAAGTAAGTATTGACACGGCAAAGCACAACACTTGGACATTTGACCATGCTGTTTTTGAAACCAGAGGGGTGAATGCCAGGCTATTGCCTGAAAATTCTAAAATAATGAATGAGCCAGTCGCACCACGTAAACTGCGGTTGGGCGAGATGGTCTCATTTGTGACAGCAATTTTGACTGCCATTATCACGTTTATCTATTTGTTTTTCTTCTTGCGAAAGTTAAATGTAAGAAATAGAGAATTAAGAGAAACGCTTGAAAAGCTCCATACAGCAGAAGAAATGTTGCAAAAGGATAAGGAAATTGACGAGTCAAGAAAAAGACTTGAGATAATCCTTGAATCCGCACCTGTTCACTTCATGGTCTGTACAGTGGATGGCATATTTTTGCGTCTTAATAAAAGAGCGTCTGAAACTTTTGCAGCCAATCAGGGCGAATCTATTTTGTCGTTGTTCCAAACCCTTGGTGAAGGTCAAAAGCTTATTCAAAAGGTTCACGCAGAATCCTTTGTATTTGGCGAAATATTGCATTTGAAAACAAAAGAGCGAGGCACACGTAGATATTACACGAACATTTCTAATACCGCCGATGTTAAAAACAATGAGATGTATGTATGGTTAATTGACATAGAAGAAAGTGAAACAAAAAAAGATTTAATTGACACGGCACATAAGGATTTATCATTTGTATTGCAATCTTTTCCGTTTGCGCTTACCATTGTTGATCATGATGAAAAAAGAGAGTTTATCAATGACGAGTACATTAAATTTTTTGGTTTTGACAGTGCAAATGAAGCACTTGAGTATGATGTGGATAAGCTTGACGCACCGCTTCAAGATGAAGGGGCATCTTCTGATGTACAAAGAAAAAATAACGAAGAACTCATCATGGATACAGATGAAATCCTGACTTTTCCATGGGTATTTTTGTCAAAGGCTAGCCAAAACATTGAGGCGTTGGTTTATTCAAGAACCATAATGTTTCATGGAAACCGTAGATCCCTACGAGTTTTACGTGATATTAGTGAGGAAAAAAATAAAGCAGAACAGCTTGAAAAATTGGCAGAAGCAGAAAAAAATGCAAATGCTTTAAAAAATATGTTCCTCATTACTATGAGCCACGAAATAAGAACGCCAATGAACGCTATCTTAGGTCTTTCCGAAATAGAATTGAGAAAAGAGCATGGTCGAGAAGTTTTGGATGTTCTTAGAAAAATCAATACATCCGCCAAGAACTTACTGGCAATCATAGGCGATATTTTAGACTTTGCAAAAATTGAAGCGGAAGAACTTATTATTTTGGAAGAAGAGACAGAACTAGAAGAGGTTGTAGCGAATGCATTGTTATTGGCATCCCAACGAATCGGAAGTAAGAATATTTCGCTTTTCTTGCATATGGATAAAAATTTACCAAATATTGTATTGACAGACAAAACAAGATTATGGCAAATTTTGAAAAACCTATTAGATAATTCCGCTAAATACACACAAACCGGTTCCATATCTTTGGATGTCGCTCTGGTGGAAAGCACGTTTGCAAGTAAGTTGATTCGCTTTACCGTTACCGACACTGGCTTAGGTATGAGTGAAGAGCAATTGTCAAGACTGTTTACGCCATTTGAACAATTCCACAGTTCACTAACAGGGGCATCGGGTACTGGTTTAGGAATGACCATAACAAAGCAAATTATTGAGCATATGAACGGCGAATTTGAGATTAACAGCGAAGTAAACGCTGGAACTACTATTAAAGTGGAACTTCCACTAAAAGTGCCAAGGGTTACAAAAACAATACGAGAAGCATTAAGCAGTTTGCCCTTGTCTGGATACAATATTTTAGTAGCAGACGATGACCCCCTTTTAATAGAAATAATGAGGGACTTATTAGAATCCGCAGGCGTTTCTCCAGTGACGGCATCAAGCGGTGAAGAGGCACTGGAACTTTACAAGAAAAAAATGGATTTGGGAAAACCCTTTGACATCGTTATTTTAGATTACATCATGGGTGGCATGAATGGCATTGAAGTGGCAAAGAAAATAATGGCGATTTCTGACCACAGGATAGCGAAGCTTCTCATGGTAACAGCGTATACAAAGCAGCTTTTAGGCTCTGACATTGAGAACGCTGGCTATGAAGATATTATTGAAAAACCCTTTACACCTACTTATTTTATGAAACGCTTGGTAGAAATAGCTGACTCCACAGTTGAGTTTAACAACTTTGACGGCATAGTTTTTACTGGTGCCAGTGTACTAATTTGTGAAGATAACTTTATCAACCAAGAAGTTGCCATGGGTGTGTTAGAATTCTTTGGCATTGAGCCAGATATTGCGGGTAATGGGCAAGAGGGATTAGACATGCTTGAGAAAAAACACTACGACTTAGTTTTCATGGATATACTCATGCCTGTTATGGATGGCCATGCCGCTACCCAAGCGATCCGTGCAAGCGACAAATCCTATAAGGATATACCGATTGTTGCAATGACAGCAAATGTCATGGCAGATGAAATAGAAAAATGTATTAATGAAGGTATGAATGGTCATGTGGGCAAACCCATTAGCTTTGAAAAAGTATTTGCCAAGTTAAGTGAGTTCTTGCCAAAGCACCTTGTATCAAAAACTGTATCGGCAATGGTTGAAAAAAGCAGTTCAGACACAATCAAAGAGATTATAGGCTCTGGATACAAAGACGCACTGGCAAGGCTTGTCAATAATGAGGAAAAATATTTCAAGCTGTTAAAAAGTTTTGCGGGCACAATTGAAAGCTATTTGTTGCCAACTAGCGAAGCATTTGCAGTGGAAAATATTAGCCAAAACAAGGTAAACGTTCACACCTTAAAGGGCGTAGCTGGAAATTTAGGCATCTATGGCTTACAGGAAAAAGCACTGCATTTTGAAAAAGCCAGCGACGACGAAAAGCAAAGAAGTTATGAGGATTTATGTGACTTTGCATTTAAATTGGCAGAGGGTGTTTTAGCGAATCTCCCAGAAGCAGGAGGAAAGCAATGAAACGATTGATTAGTTTGTTATTATTGTTTGTGCTTCTTCTTTCCGTCAATAGCACGGTGTTGGCAGCAGAAAGCAATAAACCCTTTACGATGACAATGGCAAGCGATGCTCCTCGTACGGTAGATTTGCTTTTGTATTATGCTTTAAAAGAATTGGGTTACACCCCATCCGTTTCCATCCTCGGCAATACAGCTACTTTAAAAATGGCAGACGCTGGTGAACGTGATGCAGTGGCTTTTCAGACAAAGTATATTGGGGATCAATTTAAAAATATTGTTATGGTTGAACATTTTACGGTGTTGATAGACTTAAATGCTTATGTAAACACAGAGTCCAATATTGAAATTAAAACATGGGATGATTTAGCAAATCTCCGTGTAGGAATGATTTACGAAAAACCCTATGTTGAAACTCGGGTGCCTAAGTCTGCAAAGGTGACGATGTTTTCAAGCTCTTATGAGTTGTTCAGACAATTATCAAAGGGTGAGCTCGATGCAGCCGTTGTTACAAAAACTGCTGGTCAGGAATTTTGGTCTCCCGGAAACATTAAGCTTGCCAATACCATCGAAAAAGTAAATACGTACACCCATTTAAACAAAGCCCATGCGGATCTCGCACCCCAATTGTCTGCCATTTTGACAAAAATGTATGACGATGGTACTGCGGATAAAATCCTCAACCATGAGATCCTTGGCGAGCCCAACGAGAAAAAACTGATTTTGCGTATTTCCACCTATAATTCTGATTCTCAATGGGATAGTAAAATAAACGATGCGGTGGAAGCATTAGGCGATTATAATGTAATGAACGTTGACTTAAATACAGACAAAGTTAAAGGCATTGAAGAATCTTGGCGAATCAATCGAAACTTGTTACGCTCGGATTTAGTTGGCAGAACGCCCGATGTAATTTTGGTTTCTGATAATGAAGCACTTGATTTTATTAAAGACTGCTATTTACCGTTGTTTAATAAAGTCCCCGTTGTTTTTTGCGGAATCAATGACTATAACAGCGACAGCATTCTTGGATTTGAAAATCAGTTTACCGGTGTTGTTGAAAACATCAGTGCTTTTGAAACCGTTGAAGTTATGTTAAAGCTATTTCCTCATACGAAAAATATATTTGTAATCAATGATTATAGCACATCCGGTTTGGCTTGGAAAAATCAAATTA
>JAVBKL010000023.1:0-8701 GCA_031554055.1 Eubacteriales bacterium
AGCCACCTGTTACTAGGTACGTTTTCATAAAATCCCCCTACTTTTAATTTTGTTATTCCTTTTCAATGAGAATAGCATATATAAAAATTTAAAACAAGAATATTGTGAGGTAAATATGCATAGACCAAAACCACTAAAAAAGGGCGACTGCCTAGCACTAATTGCAACATCGGGCATTGTTGACAATACCAGAATAGAAGCGGCTGTAAAAGCCATAACGAATTTAGGTTTTAACGTACATCTTGGCAAAACCGTAACCGCAAGTGAAAGATTTCTCGCAGGCAGTGACGCGCTCCGTGCCTCTGAGTTAAACGAAATGTTTAGCCGCACAGACATCGACGGAATTTTTGTGATGCGTGGCGGCTATGGAGCCAACCGAATTTTGCACTTGCTCGACTTTGAAATGATTGCAAAGAACCCAAAATTTTTTGGCGGCTACTCCGATGTAACCGCCCTGCACATGGCAATTAACCAACGATGTGGCTTTATTACTTATCACACGCCCATGCCTTCCACCGAACTTTATAAGGGTGTGGATACATACACGCAAGAAATGCTTGATCGAGTTTTGTTTGACTTTGGAAATTCTGAAAAAATTGAAAACCCCAGAGGGATCCGCATTGAAACACTATATTCTGGTGTAAGCCGTGGCATTTTAACAGGTGGAAACCTAAGTCTTGTTGTGGATAGTTTGGGCACAGACTATGAAATTGATACAAAGGGTAAAATACTTTTGCTCGAAGATATAGGTGAAGAACCATACCGAATTGACAGTATGCTTTGGCAATTAAAAGCTGCAAAAAAGTTCAGCGACGCCAACGGAATCATTTTGGGAGGCTTCACAAACTGCGGCGAAAAACCAGAGCTTTTAAATATTTTTAAGGACATAATTTTGCCGCATAAAAAACCCACCATTTACAATGTTTCGGTTGGACATATGTTGCCCACCATGAGTTTGCCGCTTGGCCGCAGAATTTTACTAAATGCTTTTAAGGGGGAATTTTTTTGCGAGGAATAGTCACGGCTGCAGTCGCAGCGATTTATAAAGAGCCTTATGTAAGTTCTGAACTGGTTGACGAGTTAATTCACGGAATGGAACTGGATGTACTAGATGAAGGTGAGTTCTGCCACATCGAAACAGAATATGGCTACAGAGGTTTTGTAAACCGAAAAGATTTTATACCAAGCATTGCTACTGCCAATAATTTGTACATAGTCGACTCACTTTTTGCCGATGTTTTAGAACACCCAAAAATGCAAAGCCGAATCTTGATAACACTTGTAAGAATGTCACGAGTAAAATTTGTCTATGAAGAAAATGGTTTTTCAAAAATTATTTTATCAAGTGGTACAGTAGGATTTATTAGAAGTGAGTTTTTAAAGCCACAAACTGCCAAAGTTGAACAAAATGAAAACTTATTTCGTGAACGGTTGATTGCGTCTGCAAAAAAATATTTGGGTGTGCAATACCGTTGGGGTGGAAAAACGCCACTTGGCATTGATTGCTCTGGGCTTTGCTCCATTGCATACATGGATTGCGGTTTGAAAATTTATAGAGACGCCGTGCTAAAAGATGGGTTCCCACTAAAAAAAATTCCGTTCGAAAAGATCGCACGAGGCGATTTATTGTTTTTAAAAGGTCACGTCGCTATGTATATGGGCGATGGATTTTATATCCATTCTTCCATAGCAAAAAACGGTGTAGCCATTGACAAATTGGAAGGCTACAAAACCCAAGAAATAATATCTGTTGGCACGGCAGTACACAATTCGAATTTTATTTCGGAGTAGACCTTTGTCGAAAAATCAGATATAATCTGAATGTTTCTATACTTATCGTGATTTTTATTAATGGCTTATAGTTAGATGGAAGTGCGTATGATTACAAATGATGTTTGTAAAAAATTAATTGAAATTGGTTTCTTGCCTCAAGAGTTTTTAAGGCACTTACCAAGGTACAGTAATTTTGTTGAGGGTATCATGAGTTGGGGGTTCCCTTTTGATGAAATCAGCGAAGTCTTAAAGCGTGAATTTGATATTAAAAGTATTACCCTTGGGTATGAAGAAATCCCACAGGATATTATTTCGCTTTTGCCCACACAGCTTGTTCAAAAACATAGTATCGTACCCATATCACTTAATCACGACACATTGACGATTGCTGTATCCAATCCGTTTGACTATGTAGCGATTGAAGATGTAACGCTGGTTACTTCTTACAATGTTGTAAGCCTGTTTGCTAGTCCGCAAGAAATTCGCAGACTACTTCATAAGCATTACGGCATCGAACATCTAAACGATATTATTCATCAGTTTTCAAAGAACAGCAACCAACTCGAAAAAAACAATCCACTCTCACCTGTCAATGCTCGTGAGCAAGAGATGAGCAATGATATTCAAAATGCACCTGCGGTTCGATTGCTCGACACGATTGTTGAAACAGCAATTCGAATTAATGCAAGTGATATTCACATCGAACCGTTTGAAAAAATTGTTCGCACTCGCTATCGTGTTGACGGAAAACTTACTGAATATCAAAATTTCGATATAGGGCTTTTGCCAAATTTAATTACTCGTCTTAAAATCATTAGCAACCTAGACACATCAGAACGGCGGTTGCCGCAAGATGGCCATATTTTAAAAGGCACCTACAGCGATAAAATAGATTTTAGAGTCAGTATACTGCCCAATATCTTTGGCGAAAAAGCTGTCATTCGTCTGATTTATAGCAAGCATAGCAAGGTCGATAAGAACTCGCTTGGATTTTTCCCTGAGGATATAGACGATTTAACCACACTATTTAATAATAATCATGGGGCAATCCTTGTAACAGGACCTACTGGTAGCGGAAAAACTACAACACTTGCCGCTTTCTTAAATGAACTGAACACGCCCGATGTGAACATCGTTACCATAGAAGACCCTGTTGAAAATATAATTTTTGGCATCAATCAAATTAACGTAACACCCAAATCAGGACTTGACTTTGCAAATGCGTTGCGTCATATCTTGCGGCAAGACCCCGATATCATTATGGTCGGCGAAATAAGGGATTCCGAAACCGCCGACACAGCCATTAGAGCTGCCTTAACCGGTCACTTGGTGCTTAGCACGTTACACACAAATGACGCTTCCAGTTCAATTGTGCGTTTGCTTGATATGGGTGTACCCGAATATCTTCTTTCCGCTGGACTCAAGGGCGTTATTTCTCAACGGCTTATGCGAAGGCTTTGCGACAATTGCAAAACAGAAACCGTAATCGCTAAAAGTGATGCGTTGATCCTGAACATTTCTGATAAGACAAAAATTTGCGAAAGCGTCGGCTGTAGCCATTGCAACAACACAGGCTATCGGGGTCGTTTCGCTGTTTATGAATATATTATCTTTAACGATGAAATTAGAAACTTAATTAATTCCAAGATACCGATTGAAAAAATCCGCAAGCATTTGATAGACAGCGGAATGAAAACCATCTGGCATAATGCTCTTCAAAATGTTTTAATGGGAAACTCTTCCGTTTCCGAAATGTATAAAACTGCTTTTCAAAGTTAGAAAAAAGAAACACTCAAGATGGAATGATTGCAAATGGCTCTGTATAAATTTAAAGCCGCTGACCAAAACTCGGTTATTTTCTCTGAAAAAATAGAAGCGGAGACAGAAAGTGATGTTCACAACCACATAAAAGCAAGAAACTTGATCCCGATTGAAATTAAAAAAGTCGGGATACTCGACTTTGGTTCTATTGTTCGAAGTCCCTCCACAACAGCTCGTTCAAAAGAATGTGCCGTGGTGGCACAGCAAATAAGTTTTTTAATCGATGCGGGAATGCCCATCACAAAATGCATGGAACTTGTGATGAAAAAGACAAGGAATAAAAAATTAATTAAGTCTTTTGCATTCATAAACTCTTCCATTTTAAAAGGGGATAGCTTTTTTACGGCGCTTGATGCGAGCGGTGCGTTTCCAAAGTTTTTTGTCCACATGACACAAGTTGGTGAACAAAGCGGAAAACTTTCGTATACCATGCAAAAGCTAAATACTTATTACTTAAAGGAACAAAAGCAAAAAGATGCTTTGGCTGCCGCCATGCTTTATCCTTCCATTGTTACCGTTTTGATGCTCTGCGTTATAACTGTGGCACTTTTGTTTGTTGTTCCTAATTATTCTAGGATGTTTGAAGCCAGTGGACAAGCCTTACCATTGATCACACAAATTTTAATTGACGTGAGCAATTTTTTTGTAAATAACAGTAGTTATCTACTGTTATTCGTTATCCTAATTTTATTATCGGTCAGCCTTTTTTTGAAAACGGATCGTATGAAAAAAACAATTTGCTATTTAAAACTGCAAAATCCCATTTATTTAAAAACTACAAATTTACGCTTTGCACAATCAACAAGCCTCTTGCTTGATTCGGGGCTTGATGTCGTGGCAAGTCTTGAGATTGCCAAACAAGTTTTAGAAAATTCTGTGCTAGGTCTTGAAATTGACAACTCAATTTCTAAAATTAAAAGCGGTTCTTCCTTGAGCCAAGCTTTAAAGACGGTGCGTTATTTTGATGAGAGTTTATTAAGTTTTATTGAGCTTGGTGAAGAAACCGGCAGGCTTGCAGAAACCATTGCCAAATCAGCAGAGTTTTTCGAAAGTGAAACAGAAGAATTGATTACCCGAGTGAATAAACTGATTGAGCCAATGATTACGCTCATCTTGGGCACAGTTCTGGCACTTGTCATGCTTGCCATTATGCTACCCACTTTTTATATGGCGAACAATTTTTAAGTCAAATGTGATAGGAGAATACCATGGGACGATTGTTAAAAAAAATTTCGGACAAGCGGGCGTTTACCTTAGTCGAACTTGTTATTGTCATTGCAGTCATTGCAATCATTAGTGCGATAGTTCTGCCAAACTTCACAGGTACGACGGAAAAATCTCGCTTAAAAGCGGACGTACAATCCACCAGAATTTTGCAAAACGCTTCCGAATTGTATGATGCAGAACAAGCAACACCACTTGCACGGTCAAGCTTTGCAACAGACTGTGCCGAACTAAAAACCGCTGGCTACTTGAAGAACGAAGAGCTTGCCGTTCAAACCTCTGGTGCCGTTTGGAAATATGACACTGCAAAAAAAATCAAACTCGATATAACTGCTTGCACAGCCGCTGTAAAAGCCATTGCCGCAAAACTTAGCACACAAGAAAAATCAATACTTCTTGGTCTATGATGAATAAAGGTCTTACCTTAATCGAAACCGTGATCGCTCTTTCGATTTTCATGATCATCACTTTAAGCGTAAGTCATATGATTTCGTTTACGTCATCACAACTTGAGCGAATACACACCCAGAGCGAGATGCTCGAATCTGCAAGAATCGCCATTGATGTTTTATCGCTGTATACTAAATCCGCAGACAGCGTGGAGATCAAAGCAGATGCACAAAACAACTTGCATTCTATAAAACTGATGTACGGTTCAGAGCTACATCAATTTTCGTATAACTCAGCACTTTCAAGCAACGACCCCAAATACCACCGCCTTGATTTTGGTGGAAATGAGCTTGCTTCAAATATTGCAAGTATAAAACTTTATTTAAATGGCACCATTCTAACCGTTTTTGTGGCAACTGACAACAAGTTAAACGAAAAAGTTGAAATTGAACCAATTACTCTAACCGTAAAAATTAAAATGAACAATAAAGTTATCTATAAATCAATTTGATGATTGAAGTCAAGAGGTGTTTTCTTGTTTAATCAAACCACGTTCGATAAGCCTTTTCTCGGAATTGAAATCGGAAATGGGAATTTAAAACTAGCTTTTTTAAAAAACAAACGTCTTGCAGATGTTCAAACTTATAGCACTTGTGAAAACAACGGAACCATCGAAAACCCTCACGAGTTTCCGCCGATTATAAAAAAATATCATGAACAACACAAATTAAGCAAACTTGCACTCGTAACCGTAAAAACATCAACTGCCATTGTACGGTTCATAAAATCTCCAATTTTAAAAGAAAAAGACTTAAACCAAATGGTTGAGCGGAACATTGGCGATATTTTTCCTTTTGATATTAAAAATTTTGTTTTTGATTATAAAGTGATCAGCCAAGATAGTGTAATGACTTTGATGGTTTGTTGCTTGCCCAAAGAAATCGCTTTGAATATTTGTAAAATCGTTGAGCAGAGTGGCTTAATTTTGGGCAGACTCGATATTTACCCAAACAGTTTGAGTGCGGCTTTTGAAACCTTATGCAAAAAAGATGTTCAGTTTTTAAATGCCGCTGCGATAACCGATTACGGTAATATTTTGAGCCTGATATTCTTTAAAGAAGGCAAGTTATTAGAAATAATCAACCTCAAAATAACCGACGTGTTTAGTAGTTCATACGAGTTAAAAAAAATGATTGCACTGTATGCCCAAAGTATTTCTACAATCTGTTTGCTCACAAAAATTCCGTGGGTTCTCCAAGTGATAGAAGAACTTGAAGTGAAAAATATTTACCAAAACTCTGATGAACTTGCCCTCATTGGTCTGCTATGTAAAAAGCTGTGAAACAGGTGAATTATGAGGAATATCAATCTACTCCCTATTGAGTATAAAAGAAAATCTGAACTGCATAAGGAGCTTCGCCGACTAACAGCATACACCGCTGTTATTTTTTTCTTCTTCATACTAATTGTAATTGTTACTCAATTGACAATTAACCTGTTTGAGTTAAAAATAAGTTCAAATTCTGCAAACCTCAACGCCTTGCAAATCGAATCGTCCGAAGAAATGTGGCGGGAAGCCGCAAAAATTTCAAAACAGCTCGAATACAAATCTTATTTTGGTATTTCAGAAAACATAGAGACAAAATACCTTTTAACCGTGGTAAACGAAATGAAGGAAATAAAGGCCAGAGAAATCTCAATTGATAATAACGAACAAACCATTACAGTTTCGGGAGATTCCAAAAACAAAAAATTGGTCGATGATTTTATAACAAAGCTTAATGGCAAAAACTGTTTTAACGAGATTAATTTAATTGAATTTGAAAAAGTTGAACAGAGCTATCGCTTTACCCTTGAACTTAGGCTGGGGGCGAAGTCGTGAATCATATTCAGTTATTAAAAATTTCGTATCGCTTGGCCTTGCTTGTTTCTTTTGTGCTATTTATGAATTTCTATTTCATTGGCTCTTTTTCAAACATATCCACCCTCTTTATCGAACTGAACCAGCAGAAGAAGCTGTTAGAAATAAGCGAAAACTATGCAAGCAATTTTGAATCCAACAAAGAAATCGTCACCCGAAACAGCAAGAAATATGTCGGTGATAGTTTGTTTGTGGCAAATTCTATCGAGGGGCTTAGCAAACTGCTAGAAACATTTGGTTTGAAAGAAACATATCTCAAGCTCGACGAGCGAATTGAGTTTCGCCAAAATGAAAACTCTGTTGTTACCTTGACAAGATTAAGTTTAAAAACGATAGGTGGCTTTGAAAACTGCGTTCGTTATATCGAAGAAATTCTAAATCTTGAGAATTTTTATTTCTTGGATAAAATTATGTATCGCAACCATGAAAATAATAAAGTCGAAATGGAACTTCACTTTTCTATTTTAAGTGAAAACGAAAATTCAGGCGAAGATGCTCAAATTACAAATGATATTTCCGATATACATAATCCTTTTGGTGATGCATATGAAAAATAAAGGATATTCGTATATTGAGGTTTTAATGGCGGCGGCCATTCTTAGTATTTTTATTATGCCGATTATAGCTGGTTTTTCAAACGCTGCAAAAAACTTTCAGTTTGCTAAAAAAAATTATGAAGCAGAGTTATACAGCTCAAACTTATTGATTGAATGCGAAGCTGCCCTTATGCAGAAAGACCCATATGGGCTTGACCCGAGTGATACCCCCAGAGAATTTATTCTCAACCCAAACTTTGATTTTGAGTACAAGACAGATTTATTTGGTTATAGCATTGACATACAAGAAATCGGTAAAGCAGAGACCGTCGTTCTCAAAACAAATGAAGACTTGGAGGTTTCTGGATTTCATGCCATAAGCAGCTCTGGTATAACAACTTCCGTATTTCATTCAGGCGAGGCAATTCTCTATGATGGTGGCTTTCGCATTGTAAGTGGCGAATCTGCCACGATTGTAGACCAGGCACTAACCCTATCAATTCCAAGCAATCATTTAAAGAGTGCAGATATTTTAATTTTAAATTCTGATAATCCGATTTTAATAAATGTAAACAGTCAAAGCACAGATTTCTTTCGCTTAAATATTTTTACGGCAGCAGGCGTTGACAAAAATAAAATTACACTTAACTGCACAAGCGAAAATAATAAACTGCTCGTAGCCTACATGGACTATAAGCCACGTTTTGAATATCAAATCATGGTGAGCGTGTTCAATAGAAATCGAGAACTTCTTAACTTGCAAAACTTACGCACAATCGTCGAAAGAAGTGTTGGAGGTGTGGCAAGATGATTAACAACCAAAAAGGAAGTGCCTACTTGCTTGTCATGGTGGTCACATTATCCATGCTCATCATGCTTACCATCGTAACAGAAATTACAGGCTTTGAGATGCGAGTCACCAAGGCGTACAAAAATCATTCCAATTTGAGTTTGCTTGCCGAATCGCAAGTTACAAGAACGCTACAGTTGATCAACAATGAGCTTGATAAAAATAGATTTTCAATTTCCGAAATTG
>JAVBKL010000099.1:0-7142 GCA_031554055.1 Eubacteriales bacterium
GACATTTTAATGGTGATGCAACAAAGGGCTTGGTATTTATTCCTTGCGAGTTGATTGATTACAATGGCACCATGCTTAAAAAATGCGTTTTGCAATATGCAGAAAATTGGAATCTTGATCAAGATTTTATTAATTGGGTCAATGAATCAAATGTATTTACGAATACGTTGGTTGATAGAATTGTAACAGGGTTTCCAAAAGATGAAGTTCAAGCACTTTATGCAGAACTCGGATATGAAGATAAGCTGCTCAACACAGGTGAGATTTTTCATTTTTGGGTAATAGAAGGCCCTGAATCAATTTCGAGCGAACTGCCTTTTCATAAAATAGGCTTAAAAGTTTTGTGGACAGACGATGCAACGCCTTATAAACAACGCAAAGTGAGATTGTTAAACGGTGGGCATACGATTTCTGTATTGGCAGCTTATCTTGCAGGAAAAAATACTGTTGGCGAACTGATGGCTGATGAAGATTTTAAAACATACTTAGAAAAGTCTTTGTTTGATGAAATTATTCCAACGCTTGATTTGGAGTATGATGATTTAAAATCGTTTGCCGAATCGGTGTTTGACAGATTTGCAAACCCTTATATAAAACACATGCTCATGAGCATCGCACTTAACTCAACGGCGAAATACAAAGCAAGGGTGTTGCCATCTATTTTGGAATACTACAACAGAAAACAATCAACGCCAAAGTTGCTTGCCTATTCTTTTGCGGCATTAATTGCGTTTTATAGAGGAAAAGAAATTAGAAACGGAGCACTCGTTGGAAGCAGAAATGGCGAAGAGTATTTCATTCAAGATGATTTAGATGTTTTGGAATTATTTAAAGAGCTGTGGTCGAGCTGTGATGAAAGCAAAGAGAGCATAACGGAACTTGTGAAAAAAGTTTGTGGCAGCGAAAGACTATGGGGCATGGATTTAAACAAACTAGAGCTGTTTGCTGATGTGGCTACAGATAATCTGTATAACATACTAAAGTTTGGAGCACAAGCTGAGGTGAAAAAACTCGTATGATGACGCATATAAAAATCAATGCATCTGATAATGTGGCAGTTGCGTTGCAAGATTTAAACAAGGGTGAGGTACTCGAAAATATTAAGCTCTTAGAAAATATTGCAAGAGGCCACAAATTTGCTCTTTGTGATATTAAAAAGGATGCAGAAATTATAAAGTATGGTGCATCAATCGGGTTTGCAAAAGAAGAAATACTAGAGGGTTCTCATATTCATACCCATAATTTAAAGACCAATCTCTCGGGCGTGTTAGCATATGAATACAAGCCGATTGAAATATCTAATAAAGACGAACAAGCTGGAACGTTTATGGGCTATCTCCGTGAAAATGGAGATGTGGGGATACGAAATGAAATTTGGGTAATCAATACCGTTGGCTGTGTAAACAAAGTTTCGGAGAAACTTGTGAATAGGGCAAGAGCCAAGTTCCCAGAGTTCAATGCAATTTATACATTTGTTCACCCTTATGGCTGTTCGCAAATGGGGGACGACCAACTGAACACACAAAAAATTCTGGCAAACCTCGTAAACCATCCGAATGCCGGCGGCGTTTTGGTTCTTGGCCTTGGTTGTGAAAATAATAATATCGACGAGTTCAAAAAACATTTAGGTGATATAAATTCCAAACGAGTGAAATTTATGGTGGCGCAAGAGTATGAGGACGAAATCGAACAAGGACTTTCGCTCATTGCAGAATTAATCGAATACGCCTGTGGATTTAAACGCACACCACAGAGTATTTCCAAACTTAAAATTGGTTTAAAATGTGGCGGCTCTGACGGACTTTCTGGAATAACAGCAAATCCGCTTGTGGGCGAAATTTCTGATTTGCTCGTTTCTTATGGTGGGATTACTATTTTATCAGAAGTGCCAGAGATGTTTGGCGCGGAATCCATTTTAATGAACCGCTGTGAAAACGAAGAACTGTTTAACAAGACAGTAAACCTTGTAAACAACTTTAAAGAATATTTTATTCGCTACAAACAAGAGGTCTATGAAAATCCTTCCCCAGGAAATAAAGCCGGCGGAATCTCAACTCTTGAGGATAAAAGCCTGGGTTGTACACAAAAGGGCGGTACAAGCTATGTAAGAGATGTTTTAGGTTATGGAGATGTTGCACACACCTCTGGGCTAAATCTTCTGCAAGGGCCTGGCAACGACATCGTAGCAGTGACAGGACTCACGGCGGCAGGTGCTCATATGGTTTTGTTCACAACAGGTAGGGGCACACCACTTGGGGGGCCAAGTCCAACTATAAAAATTTCGAGCAATTCGGAACTTGCGGACAGAAAGCCGAACTGGATTGACTTTGATGCGGGAAAGTTGTTAACAGACAACAGCATGAAGCAACTTTCGTTTGAATTTTGGCAATATATAATAAATGTAGCATCGGGAGATATTCTAACAAAGAACGAAGTAAACGAGTATCGTGAGATTGCAATTTTTAAAGATGGTGTTACGCTATAAAGCGAGGTGGAACAACTATGTCCATAAAAAAGAAATGCGTTGCTTCTTACAGCGGCGGCAAGGATAGTGCGTTGGCATTGTATCGAGCAATTAAAAACGAGTATGAAGTGATAAGCTTACTGACTACTTACGATGAAGACAAAGGCCATTCGTGGTTTCATAATATCCCCGAGGAAGTTTTGCATGCAGTTTCTGAAAGCTTGGCGATTCCAATTTATATTTTAGGAACAAACGCAGACCATTACAACGAACAATTTGAGAATGCTTTGTTGGAACTAAAAAATCAAGGAGCAGAAGCTTGTGTGTTCGGAGACATTGACATTGAAGAACACAGGGGCTGGTGCAGTGAACGTTGTATCAATGTGGGCATTGAAAGTTATTTTCCGCTTTGGCAAGAAGATCGAAAGAATTTGGTTTATGAATGTATTGATTTAGGTTTTAAAGCGGATATAACTGTGGTTGATACATCGAGAATGAGTGAAGCATTTTTGGGCTGTCAACTGACAAGAGACATTGTTGATGGTATAGCACAAAGTGGTGCAGATATTTGTGGTGAGAACGGAGAGTATCATACCTTTGTAAGCGATGGGCCAATTTTCAAAAGGAAGGTCGATGTTTTGCTCGGCGAAACAACAAAGTCGAATAAGCACGCAAGAAAACCAATTCTTGGATTACGCAGGGAGGTGCAGGAATGAAAGCATGGACAAGGCGTGATTTAACAATCATAACAGATGGCGAAAGAGAGATTGTGATCGCTTGTGACAGTTGCGGAGCGATTGGAAATAAAAAAGGTGACGTGCTAAAAATTGAGCCATTTATTCCTGGGAAGTTAACGGCAAGAGTTGCTCTGATGGAAGTCATGTGTACAGGGGCGGTTCCTGTTACCATTTCCAATGCAGTATCAAACGAAATGAATCCGACAGGCGAAGAGATCATACAAGGAATCAAAAATGAGATTCAATTGGCGGAACTTGAAGACGTGGTGCTGACAGGATCAACGGAAGAGAATTTTAAAACAGATATGACTGCGATAGGAATTACCGTAGTAGGGCTAGGTACAAATTTACGTTTTGACAAAGCGAGACCACAAGATAAAATTATTTTATTTGGTTTGCCAAAGCTTGGTGGCGAAGTCGATTTACAGAGCGTTGGCTTTTACAAAGAAATAAAAATACTATTGCAGTACCCAAGTGTCCGAGAAATTGTCCCTGTTGGTTCAAAAGGGATCCAATATGAAGCAGATACTTTGGCGGAACTAAACCAGTTGAGATTTGTTTCTGCTGGCACAGATGTGGATTTAAAAAAGTCTGCGGGGCCCGCAACTTGTTTGATTGCGTTGTGTGATAGGGAAACATCAGTGAACATATTAAACCGATTCCCAGATGCAATTGAGGTAGGGGAACTGCAAATATAAAAAACAAGCCGCTAATCGTTTAAGATTAAGCGGCTTGTATGTTTTTAAGCTTCTTTTTTAGCAAATAGTTTTTGTACTTCAACAAATATTAACATCACGAAGCAAAGTCCTATAACTTCAACCCAAGATGCAAGATCAAGTTGTGCAAGTTTAAAGATGTCTCTAAGTGGAGGAATCAATACAACCGAAAGCTGTAACATGGTTGAACCGAAAAATGCAAGCCATAACATTGGATGGTCTTTCGCTTTATTCTTGAAAATACTTGTTCTCTCACTTTGAAGAGCCACAGCTGCAAACAATTGAGAAAGAGATAAAACGAGGAACGCCATTGTTGTACCGAGCATACCTTGGCCGCCGAGCAGATAAGCGAAGATGGCAAGAGCTGCTTCCATGGTACCTGTAACCAAAACTTGTATCCATTCGCTTTTTGTAAAGAATGGAAGTCTTGAGTCACGTGGTTTTCTAGCCATTGCCCCTTTCTCTGGTGGTTCAACACCGAGAGCAAGAGCAGGGAAGGTATCTGTTACCAAGTTGATCCATAAAATATGAATTGGCAATAAGAACTTCCAACCCATTAATGTAGCAAATAAAATGGCAATAACTTCACCAGCGTTTGAAGAAAGTAAGAACCGCACGGTTTTGTGAATGTTATCAAAGATTCTACGTCCTTCTGCAACCGCTTTAACGATGGTAGCAAAGTTGTCGTCTGTTAGAACGACATCAGAAGCACCTTTTGAAACGTCTGTTCCAGTGATTCCCATTCCAACGCCGATGTCGGAAGCTTTAAGAGCTGGTGCATCATTTACGCCGTCACCTGTCATCGCAACAATTTTGTGTTTCTTCTGCCAAGCCGCAACAATTCTTGTTTTATGTTCTGGTGAAACTCTGGCATAAACGCCAATTTTTTCAACTCTGTTTGAAAGTTCTTCGTCTGTCATTTCTTGCAGTTCTGCACCGTTAATCGCTTCACGTCCGTCATCTAAAATACCCAAGTCATTTGCGATTGCAACAGCGGTAATTTTGTGATCGCCTGTAATCATAACTGGTAAGATTCCGGCTTTACGGCAAACAGCGATTGCATCTTTTGCTTCTGGTCTTGCAGGGTCAATCATGCCGATTAATCCGCAGAATGTGAGTCCGCTTTCTGTGCCAACAACATCATTTGGAGTTAACGCTGTTACATCTTTAAAACCAAAGGCAAGAACACGAAGAGCCAATTTTGCCATGTTCTCGTTTTCTAACACGATTTCATCTTGGCGAGCTTTTCCGAGTTCAACAACTTTGTCACCGCTAAGTTCTTTGATACACCTAGCCAAGAGAACATCGGGAGCACCTTTGACATAAATACGAAATCCGCCAGAATTTTTCAAGGCTACAGACGATAGCTTTCTTTCGGAATCAAAAGGTATTTCTCCGTCACGTGGGGAGTTTTTGATTTCATCAACCGTGTATTTTTTATCTTTAATTAAGTAATCAATCAGTGCAGTTTCTGTTGGGTCACCGACTGCCTTGTTGTTTGCATCAAGCTTTGAATCATTACAGTAACGCATGGCTTCAAAAAGTGTTGCTTCGTTTTGTGAATATGCTTTTTGAACCGTCATTCTGTTTTGTGTTAGTGTTCCAGTTTTGTCAGAACAAATAACTTGTGTGGAACCAAGCGTTTCAACGGCTGGGAGCCTTCTGATGATTGCACCGTTACCCGCCATACGGCTCATACCCATAGCAAGTACGATTGTAACAACGGCAACGAGGCCTTCAGGGATTGCTGCAACCGCCAAAGAAATTGCTGTTAAGAACATTTCAAACGGCTCACGTCCTGATAACATTCCGATTCCAAAAATAACTGTTGCAATGATTAAAACGCCAATTGATAGTATATTTGAAATACCATTCAATTGCTTTTGAAGCGGAGTAGTCTCTTTTTCTGTGGAAGCGAGTTGCCTTGCAATACTTCCCATTTCTGTGTTCATACCTGTTGCAATAACAATGCCTGTTCCACGTCCGTAAGTTGCCGCGGTACCCATGTAAGACATATTCACACGATCACCAAGGGCAGCTTTTGTGTCGTCGATTATGATGAGTTGTTTTTCAACAGGTACAGATTCGCCTGTAAGTGCAGACTCTTCCACTTTTAATGAAGCACATTGAATCAAACGAATGTCGGCTGGAATACTGTCTCCGGCTTCAAAAACTACGACGTCGCCCACAACAATCTGCGAAGCGTCTACTTTTGTAATAGAACCATCACGAAGTACTTTGGCAATCGGTGCCGCCATTTGCTTTAGTGCATCAAGAGCTGCTTCGGCCTTTGACTCTTGCACTGTTCCGAGTATCGAGTTTAATACGACCACGATACCAATGATTGCGGCGTCAACAGGTTCGCCAACCACGGCAGAAATGACTGCTGCTGCCATTAAAATCCAAATCATTAAATCGCCAAACTGTGCAATAAATATTTGTAGCAAAGTTTTTCTTTTGCCCTCTTCGAGCTTGTTTGGCCCATGCTCTTCAAGCCTTTTTGCGGCTTCTTTGGATGTAAGACCTGTTGCATTTGTTTGAAGCTTTGAAAAAATATCCTGTTCTTTCATACTGTGAAAAAACAGTTTTTCTTCGGGTTTTGCTTCTGGCTTTGTTTCTGTGGACATTAACACTCCTCCTATTTTTTTAAAAACTTGCGGAACAAAAAAGTTTGCCATGGTCGAGTAAAAGAGGCCATATTGGCAATAAAAAAGACTCTTGATCCGCTGAGCAAATCAAAAGTCTTATCGAGTTCGAAAAGATGAACCGTTGTGCCAGACCGTTAGGTCAAGATGTTGACACAACAACACGCCTAGACGTGTCGATTACTCCCTCTTGTTGAGTAGAGATTATAACTAAAAGATATTGATTTGTCAATAAAAATTATGAAATTTCTTTTAAAATCATACTGCTATGTGGGGCAAGTGTAATTTCTAGAAAACCATTTACAATATCGTATTTCATGCTTTCGTTAGAATAGTCATCGGACAATGTGTGAATTAAAAGTTCCATTTTACCATTTAACGCAACGCCAATTTTCCAAACAGGGATCGTAAGTTTTTTATTTACATGATTATTGTTAATTAAAACGGCTATTTTTTCTAGGTTATCGAAGCGACCATAGCTTAAAATGCCGTAGTCATTATGCAAAAACTCTAGCGAGCCGGTTCTAAGAACAGGATTGTTTTTTCGAAGTGTTACAATTTTTCGATGGAAGTCGAGTAA
>JAVBKL010000257.1:0-4490 GCA_031554055.1 Eubacteriales bacterium
GGACAATCGCTAGAAATTTTAGACAAAATAAATGCCGACACCAAATATTTTGTTTGAAGAAAATATTTGGTGTCGGCTGCTATATATGTTTAACTTTTGTCAAGTCTTATATAAAATTTTTCGATTCAAGAAAATTACCACAACCACACACCAAATTACCAGTGCTAGGTGGAAAAATCCATGCATAGTGTAACGCTCCATGCTTAACCCAAAAGCACCTACCATGGGAAAGAGTTGCATGACGCCCAACAAAATATATATGTACTTCAAAGTGGTGATTCTGTATTTTTTAATAGCAATCAGAATGACTGAAACAACGACAACCAACGTTTCAACCACGCCAAATAATTGGACGTAATTTTTCCAACGCCCAATATCGATATAGTGCAACGCAGAAACTAGAATAATTCCTAAGAACAAAAGATGTACAACTATAAATAATTTCTTCATAACAACCCCCGATATAAAAACTCTGCTGCACCTTTTCTCATCTTCAAACAAAAGCTGCGAAGTTTTTTGTGTTCATTTATTATTGGAAAATGCTATTTCGCAATCATATCCATTAGCGTTTGTTTAATCAACTTGGGTTCTTGAATCTCATATGTAGTGTCCGATAAACCATAGCACGTATTGAATTTACCTAGCAACAAATGCATAGGTTTGTTATTATATAGAAGGTGGATCTCCCAAGCTATATCAGAACTTTGGTACGGCGTATACTCCTTCAGCGTTCTTTTAATAGTAGTGTTGCTCAAAACCACGACTAAAGCTTCAGCATCAATTTTTTCTGTAACATCTTCATCATTATAAATAATGCTCTCCACGCCTACAGCGTCATCATCTCCGGAATATCCAGAGCTTGATTTTGAAATAATTCGATTATTCTCATCTTTTTTAATTTCAAATTCTAATTTATCTACTTTATAAGGCTTACTTATTATCGGTTTTGGCACAAATGAATATACCTCGTATGAGATAAAAACAAAGACGAGAATGCCCATGAAAATAAACAACCTCTTTTTATTCATATTGATTACGCTCCGTTCTTATTCTCTGAGTGCGTTTAATAATTAAGCCGTCAACCTCATTGGTTCATGCTTATTTTATGCTATTATCATTCTTTTTAGATTGCACCACATATATTAATAAATTGCAACAAAATATAGCGATCATACAAAGAAAAATAGTGATAGAGGAACCCTCAAAAGAAGAAATAAACATACTTACAACAGAAACAGCCACTGCTATGAAAGAGCAAGTACATCCTATTAATGCAGATTTAGTTTTTTTGTTCATATCTTCCTCCCATTATGCACCTATATTTCAATCCGTTTCCAACCCGAGCAAGCTCTTATAAATATCCGATTTTGACAAACCCCTGTCTTTCGCCACGGATTTCATCGCTGTTTTTTTGTCTTGCCCTTTTCGCAAATAAATTTCCATATGCTCCTGTAGACCAAGGCTCTGCCAGCTGCTTATTTCTTGCTCTTTTAACTCTTTCTCGTCAATTCCCTCGATGATGATCACGTACTCGCCTTTCGGCTCGTTCGTTTCAAAGTACGCAAGCATCGCAGAAAGTTCGCCTCTTTGTGTTTGCTCGAATCGCTTTGTAATCTCCCTTACAAGGGCAACTTTTCGCTCGCCCAAAACCTCGTACATATCCACAAGCGTTTTCTTCAAATGATGCGGTGCTTCGTAAAAAATTACTGTACGGCTCTCTGCTGTATGCTTTTGCAAAATCTCAACTCGCTCTTTTTTCCCTTGGGGTAAAAATCCCTCAAAGATAAACTTCCCCACTTTAAGTCCAGAAAGAGCAAGTGCCGTAGTAAGTGCCGTGGGGCCTGGGGCAGAAGTTACGGTGATACCGTTTTCATAACACTGCTTGATTAAATCTTCTCCGGGGTCAGAAATGCAAGGCATACCGGCGTCGGTCACCAACGCAACATTCTTGCCTTGCCTTAGCATCTCAAGTACTTTATATGATTTCTCCATTTTATTGTGTTCATGGTAACTCGTCATCGGCGTCGAAATTTCAAAGTAATTCAGCAATTTTAATGTATGGCGAGTGTCCTCCGCCGCAATCACATCGACTTCTTTTAAAATTCGCAATGCCCTCATCGAAATATCTTCAAGATTGCCAATCGGTGTTCCGCAAATATATAAAATTCCGCTCATTAAAATCCCTACTCGTAATAAATTTTTAAAACCTCATCGGTGTAGTTTCCGTCACTGTTGTATATGATAATCGGTGGGCTTACCTTAATCATGGCTTTGCCGTTTCTAACGGCTTCCACCAAAACCATGGTAGGCTCTTTGTTTATGTGTGAATGTATGAACTGCAAAGTTTTTGGCTCAAGCTTATGTTCCCTAAGTAAAACCATGATGTCCGTAAGCCGATGCGGTCTATGAATCATATAAAATCTTCCGTTTGGCTTCACAAGCCTTGCAGAAACCGAAATGCAATCTGCAAGCGTACACAAAAGTTCATGCCTTGCAATCGCTTTTGGGCTATACTCATTGAGCAGTCCGCCGCCTGTGTTCATATAAGGGGGATTAACTGTAATCACGTCAAAAGACGACGGCTTATAAAGCGTTCGTGCTTCTTTTATATCGCCCTCGTCTATTCGTACTTTATGCTCCAGTTGATTGAGTGCAACGCTTCGCCTTGCCATCTCAACACTTTCTTTTTGTATTTCTAGCCCGACAAATGAATTGCCCTCTGTTTTTGCCGTGAGCAAAATCGGGATGATTCCTGTACCCGTGCCCAAGTCGAGCAAAGTTTCATTTTTTTTAAGCCGAACAAAACCCGATAGCAAAACAGCGTCAACGCCAAAACAAAACCGCTTTGGGTCTTGAATGATTTGTAGTCCACCTCTGTGCAAGTCATCGAGTCGTTCGTAATCTCTGATTAATTCGTTATTATTTGCCAACAAGTTTCTTCAGTTCCTCTTTTTTAGATTCGTCTACTCCGTCTTCTTTGTTTTGTCTGCGGGAAAGAACTTTAATTTCATCAACCGCATAAAAACCCACGGCTGGGTCGTCCTGTTTTTTCTTGCGAACCGTCACTTTTACAAGTTGACGCAAAACATTGACAGACAAAACATCGCCATCGCCATCGGGTGTACGAACAAAGTCGCCCACGTTTGGCAAGTTTTTATTTAGGTACTCATAGGTTTCTTCTTCATATTTGAGACAGCACATCAAGCGTCCGCAGATGCCCGATATTTTTGTTGGGTTCAGAGACAAACTCTGCTCTTTTGCCATTTTTATGGACACTGGCTGAAAATCCGCCAGAAACGTTGCACAACAAAGTGTTCTGCCACAAATTCCCATGCCGTTTAGCATTTTGGCTTCGTCACGCACACCAATTTGTCTAAGCTCGATACGCATTCTAAACACAGAAGCCAAATCTTTCACAAGTTCCCTAAAGTCTACTCTGCCCTCTGATGTAAAATAAAAAATTATTTTGGTCAAATCAAAAGTAAGTTCAACTTCAATGAGCTTCATGTCAAGCTTGTGTACTTTTATTTTTTCGATGCAAATTTCAAACGCATCTTTTTCTTTTTGCTTGTTTATGGATTCCTGTTTAATGTCTTGCTCTGTGGCAACACGCATAACCTTTTTTAAAGGAAGAACTACGTTTGACTCAGGCACTTCTCGGTTTCCAAGTTCGGCGATTCCGTATTCAACGCCCCTTGCTGTTTCCACCACAACAGGCGTACCCTGTGCAATTTCCAAACCCTCGGGGTCAAAGTAATATATTTTACCAACTTCTTTAAATCTTACACCAACAACATTTACCATTCGTTAACCTACTTCCATAGCTTTATGAGCATTACTTCTGTTATAAGCAGAAAATTTCCGTGGTATTTATGTTGACGCTTTGCTTCCACAACCGCGTCAAGTTTATCAAATATGCTCTCCAGTGAAAGTTTTGTTGAACTCTCCATCAAGCGGTTTTTTATGTCTGTTTGTATTAAAAATTCCGAACCAGCCGTTTTTAAGACTGCCAAGTCACGATACCAAATATAAATGATGTCCAGTGCCTCTTGAATTCGCTCTTTGTAAGCTTCAAATTCCTTGGCAAAACTAAAAACTTGTACCAAGTTCGAACTTTGAATTTTCTTTATTATATCAAGCATCTGCTCACGCATTTTTATAAACTCGTCGTCAGATGCGAGCTTTGTCGCTTTTCCTATATTGCCTTGGGCGTACAGCGAAACAAATTTTATTTGTTCTGGGCTTGACTCGGTATGCAATTTTAAATAATCACTTACTTGCTGTTCACCTAGCGGCTTTATTTTATACAAAACGCAGCGTGACAAAATCGTTGGCAAAAACGCTCCGCTATTTTCTGCTAGAAACAAAAAAATTCCAAAGTCTTTCGGCTCTTCGATTGTTTTGAGCACTGCGTTTTGTGCTTGGATTGTCATTTTATGTGCGTCTTCGACGATGAAAATTTTATATCTATGTTTAAACGGTTTGCTCTC
>JAVBKL010000126.1:0-4199 GCA_031554055.1 Eubacteriales bacterium
GATATTATTACGCTATCACTTTGAAAAGGAGTTGTTTTATATGGGCAAGTCAACTAAACGAATTTTTACACTTCGGTTAAATGATGAGGATTATGAAAAAATGCGAGCCATCTCAGAAAAAAGTAATCGCTCAATGGCTAACTACATTGAATGGCTTTGTAAGCAAGATATTGAAGCGTACGAAAAAGAAAATGGTACTATTTCACTTGACCTTGGGGAATAAACCCTATTTCACTTTCATAGGCTCTCAAACCTAAGTCAATCAATACATTTATCAAAGCGTTTTGTGATATGCCTAGCACCTCCGCTTTTGCCTTTGTGTATTGATTTACTTTTGGTGACACTCTAATTGTGAGAATGTCCTTACCCTCTTGCTCCCTCTCGGGGGCTTTTTCTTTCGCCATCGTGGTTCTCCTCTCGAAGGCTCGACTGTCGAGCAGATAATCAAATATTAACAATTTAGTAACTTCTTCTTGTGTGTACTTTCCGCTTTTTCTAACTGTGCTAAAAGTATATGCGTATCCCCGATTTTTCTATAGGGGTATCATCGTTCATTTTTGTAACTCGATATCCATTTTTTTACAATTATGTTGAATAAAATAACTTTATGTTGTAAAATGTATCTGTACAAAAAATAAAGGAGTGATTATATTGTCTCAAGAAACTAAGAAATGTAAAAAATGCCAGACTGACATCCCGAAAAAAGCTAACGTTTGCCCTCAATGCCGCTCAAAGCAAGGTACACCAATACTTGCGGTTATAGTAGCCTTTTTTGTGCTCTTTGTTGTGATCGGCTTGCTTGGTGGCGGCGGAAACAAGAATGAGGTTAGCAAAACTTCACCAACTCAACCGCCTATTGAACAAGCAGCAACCTCTCCAACCGACACCCCAAAGCCTACCGAATCGCCGAAAGAATTGTCCTTTGGTCTTAATGAAGTGGCTGCTTTCCCAACTTTAGAGATTAATGCACTAGAAATTGCAAAATCAGAAGGAAACAAATATATTAAACCTGCAGAAGGAAAAACTTTTATAGGCGTAAAATTTGAAATTAAGAATATTTCAAGTGAGGTAGAAAATATTAGCTCTCTACTTTTATTTGATACCTATGTCGATGATGTAAAGTCAGATTTTTCCTTCTCTGCAATGACTGCCTTTGGTGATGGCACTCTTGATGGTGAGCTTGAACCTGGCAAAAAAATGATAGGTTGGATTGCTGTTGAGGCAGGCACTAATACAAAGAACATAGAATTAGTCGTTAAAGATAGTTGGTTGAGTTTAAACAAAGCAAAATTCAAGCTATCAATTGAATAAGTTCCCTCTCATAAGCCCTCGAAAGAGGGTTTATTTTTTTAGCTTGCTGCAAAAATTGAAGAGATTAAAGAGCTAGATTCTCAAACATTTATGTTGTCTTTGTAGACATTGAGATTGACGATGCTAATTACATAATCACAATTGTTTATGGAATTTGAAGATTGCAACAACTGGGCTGTCCTATTACTCAGTTGGTTGCAATAGCTCATCAATAGTACAGCCATATAACTGTGCTAATTTTGGTAATAACTCTGCTCTCGGTAGACTTTCTCCACTTTCCCACTTTGAGATGGTAGACCTGTCAACCATTAACAACTTGGCGACTTCTTCTTGCGTGTACTCTTTTGTTTTTCTTGCAGTGCCAAAGTTCATGTGCGTATCTTCCCCCTTTTATAATAATTGTGCGTAAAACTCACTTGTGATATAATTCAAATTATAGTGCGTTTACCTCACATTGTCAAGCTGTTTTTGGTAATTTGTGAGATTTTTTATTTAATCTTTAATGTGAATCAAACTCACTGTAAAATATGAATATGTGAGGTGTTATTATGAACAGGATCAAAGAGCTTCGTACAAAATTTAATAAAAATCAAAATGATATGGCAGAAATGCTACATGTAAATCGGACAACACTTACAAAGTGGGAAACTGGCAAGCATAATCCCGATGTGGAAACTGTATTGCGGCTTGCCGACTATTTTAACGTGTCAACCGATTACCTTTTGGGAAAATCAGACATTCCAAATAATACTCTTTATGTAAAAACAGACAGCAGTGACCAATTCACAGAGTTGAACAAGTTGCCAGAAGAAATTCAAAAGCAAATCGTCGAGTATTACGAACTTCAAGTGATGAAGCATCTAAAAGGAAATAATTAAATTCAATTGAACAATAAAATTTTAAGAGGTGATAAAAACAAGTGGTAGCCATTTATGCCCGGCAAAGTATTGATAAGAAAGACAGTATTTCCATCGAGACACAAATAAATTTTTGTAAACGGGAATTAGCGGATAATCAAGATTACAGGGTTTTTCAAGATAAAGGTTTTTCTGGGAAGAACACAAGTCGCCCAGCCTTTAAAGAAATGCTCGAAGCTATAAAAAATGGAAATATAGAAAAGATTATTGTTTATCGCCTAGATAGAATCAGTCGTTCCATAACTGATTTTGCAAATATCTTTGACTTACTCGAAGAACAAAAAGTTGATTTTGTTTCTGCCAATGAAAAATTTGACACATCAACTCCAGTTGGCAAAGCGATGCTCTACATCATAATGGTATTCGCCCAATTAGAGCGTGAAACTATCGCCGAGAGAATCAAAGATAATTACTACTCTCGTGGAAAAAATGGCGTATGGCTTGGTGGCCCCCCACCTCTGGGTTTTAATAATATCAAGAAAAGTCACTTTGGCAAAACTGTTGCACTCTTAGAGCCAAACCAAGATGTAGCCATTGTCCAAACAATCTTTAAAAAATACGCAAATTCCAACTGCTCTCTAGGCTCTCTAGCCAAAGAATTACTCTTGGAGCATGGCGGCATGTGGAATAACATTAAATTAGCTCGAATACTTCACAACCCCGCATATGTAAAGGCAGATGCTGACATTTACCATTTCTACCAATTCAAAAAATGCATTCTAGTAAATGACATAGACGATTTTGACGGAAAAAAAGGTTGTAGCCTATATGGCAAAAGAGACAGAGGAGCTAATAAGTATAACGCACTCGAAGAGCAAGTTTTAGCTATCGCCTTGCATGAAGGCATTGTCGATTCTCAAACTTGGTTACGCTGTCAAGACAAGCTTAGTAACAATAGACAAATCAAGAACACTGGTAAAGGCAAGCATAGTTGGCTTAGTGGTCTAATAAAATGCGGCTACTGCGGATATAGCATGAATGTCAAGGTGTATAATCAATACAAATACCTTGTTTGCACTGGTAGGTTTTCAACTGGGAATTGTATAGATAAGCTCGCCACGCATTATCTTGAAGATATAGAATCTTACGTTTTTCAAGAAATGTGTAGTTTTGTGGAAAACATAGATGTGGAGCAAGTAAACGCCCCAAAAGATTCGTTGTCGGATAAGAATGGACTTAAAATTGAGTTGCACAAGTTAGAATCAGAAATTGAAAAGTTGTTAGATACTCTTGATGCGTCTAACCCTGTTTTAATGAAATATATTAATGAAAAAATTGTGAGTCTTGATGCTAAAAAAAGTGCTATACTCGAAGAACTAAATACTTGCACCGTATCGACCTATAAACTTGATATACCAGATTTAAGCAACTGGAGCGAGTCTTCGCTCGAAATTAAAAAAGATGCAGCACAAAGGCTCATCTCAAAAGTTTTGCTTCTTAATGATAAAATAGAAGTGGTATGGAAAGCTTGATTTTACAGGCTTACAGCCACTTCTATTTTTATATCTAACAATGATAGCCATGATTGGATGAACAAAGGCGTTGAGTATGAAGTTCAACGAGTTCTTGAAAATAAAAACTTGAAGAATGGCTCGATTGTACTTTTTCACAATGACGCCAAGGACACGCCCACAGCATTACCCATTATCATTAAAGGGTTAAAAGAGCAAGGATATACATTTGTTCCCATTTCCGAGTTAATACATAAAGAAAATTTTTTCATGGATCACACTGGACGGCAAAAATTAAAATAAATTCAAACTACATGCTCGGTGAAAATGATCTTCTCATCTGTCGGGCAAGACACCTTTTGTTCCTCAGAACAAAAAAGTAATCTCTCCGATTCGTCGTTATTTTTTTCACCCACCATATAAGCAGACTACAAATCATAAAAGGTTTGTAGTTTTTATTTTTTACACCATAACACAATGAAAGAAGAATACGGCTGAAAATTGCAATTAAAAACTCGTC
>JAVBKL010000003.1:0-15409 GCA_031554055.1 Eubacteriales bacterium
AATATTATCCCTGGGCAAGATGTAGAGATTATTCAAAACCTACAGTTCTCATCAACCGCAGGTGCTTTCTCGGGTGGCGAAGGAGATTATACCGCAGAGTTTGACCCAAGTGCATTGGCACTTGAAAAAGAAGGGAAAGGCCATGTGGTGGCTTCACTCGGGCTTGAAAGCGGAAAAGTTCCCTATACAGTATACATGGCGACAAAGGAATATATAGCCAAGAATCCTGATAAGATACAAAAATTTACAAACGCAGTTTACAAAGGTCAGCTTTGGGTAAACAGCCATACTTCCGCAGAAATTGCAGAAGTCATTGCCCCAAGATTTCCAGATAGCGATAAAGAGTCATTGACAATCATGGTTGACCGCTACAAAAAACAGGATACTTGGAAAGAAAATCCTGTTTTTGATGAAGAAGGTTTTAAACTTATACAAGATATTATGGAGTCCGGCGGAATGCTTGCAAAACGTGTGGCGTATAAAGACATCGTGAATACAACCTTTGCGAGTGAAGCAGTTAAAAATGTAAAACTCACGAAGTAGCTGCTTCTATCGGAGCTCAGTTTAAACTGACTCTGTTAATATAAAAAGTCTAGGAAAGCGGTGATTGCTTTCCTAGACAAAAGTTTTGTGCGTTTTTAGTTGGGGTAGTTCTCTTTGTTGTCTCTTACATCTTTTACATCTTGCACCGAAACTTCTGAAAATTCTGGTTCACGAGGCATGATAAGTGCACAAACAATGTACAGCAAAATTCCAGAACCGCCGAATAATACAAACACTACAAATGCAAGACGAATCGCCGTTGAATCAATGCCGAAAAATTCAGCAATACCAGCACAAACGCCATCAACTTTGACATCTTTCCGTGATTTAGTTAGTTTTCTTGACATATAAAATCCCTCCATTATCTTTAGCATAATATACGTATCATATGATGGTTTGTATGAAAGTATTCTAAAAAAAATATAAATTTCTAATTTTCGTACAAAGAACTGATACGCTTATTTGCTGTAAAACTATAAAACTTATCTCCGCTCACAATAAAATGGTCGAGTAACTCAATTTCTACAACTTCAAGTGCGTTTCTAATGGTAATCGTTGTTTCTACATCTGCCTTAGAGGGTTTCAGTTCGCCGCTTGGATGATTGTGTGCAAGAATGATGCCGCTTGCACGAAACTTGATTGCTTCTTCCACTACTCTTCTTGGCGAAACATCAATACCAGATATACTGCCCGCAGCCATTTGGATATTTCTAATATGACGACGTTGTGCGTTAAGACAAATGATATAAAACTCTTCATCTACCTTGTCGAGAAAAATGGTTTTAATATAGTTTCCTGCTGAATTCACAGACTTAAACAGATCTTTGTTTACACGTAAATCTGTGTTTGCCCGAGAGTGTATATATCTCTTTGCTATATGAGAAATCAGAGAAATATAAGTCGCCACATTCAAAGTCACGCCACATCTAGCTTGAATCTCCTGTGCAGTTGCGTCAAAAAGATTTTCAAAACCGCCAAACTCATTGATATATTTGTGGGCAAGCTCATTCGTATCACGTTGAGGGTATACATAAAAAAGCATAAGTTCAAGCAACTGGTGATTGTCAAATGCATCAATTCCCTCAGTGTAAAACCTTTCTTTCATACGGCCTCTATGCCCTTCATGAAGTTTATTTGACATTTTGCTCCCCCAAATATTTCTCAAGTACATCAGCGTATATATCAAATTTGCCAAGATAAATTGTATTGAGCAAGCTATCTGTAAGTTCCAAAGCTTCTTTTGCCATTTCTATTGTGATTAATTGTTTGTCCAGTGCTTCAGATATTTCAGCAAGATCCAAAACCTTGACCATTCCATCGGGATAGATGACAACATCAACAAGCAAATCCTCAAAAACATATGTATTTGTGTCATGATTGAAGTTTGTTTTTACAATGTCACAATACGTGTATATGCATTCGTTACTTGCATTAATAAATTTGCTGACTTTATACCCTTCATTTAAAAAGAAACAGGAATAGCCACGAATAAAATCTTTTCGTGGTTTAAGAACATTCCATTTTGTTACAATTACGTTTTCGTCAATAAAAATAATTTCATCGTCTTTTAAGTAAACAGTCTCATCAGGAATAAATCTGCGTCTATACAACTTAGGCTTTTCCACGTTGTGCCACATCCTCTAACCTTTTCTCTAGTACAGTAACAATTTTTTCAAGCACTTTAATCCGTGCAAACTTTTTATTATTTGCTTCTATAATATCCCAAGGTGCAAAGTTTGTGTTTGTCTGTTCGATCATATCGTTTACTGCTTCAACGTATAAATCCCATTTCTCACGGTTACGCCAATCTTCATCCGTAATTTTGTATTGCTTGAGCGGGTCTGCTTGTCTTTTGTTAAATCGTTTGAGCTGCTCGTCCTTGTCAATATGCAACCAAAATTTGAATAATATAACACCGTGATGCGTCAAGTATTTTTCCATTTCATTGATCTCATCATATGCCCGAACCCAAGCTTCTGTTGGGCAATAGCCCTCTAAACGCTCAACCATCACTCGTCCGTACCATGAGCGATCAAAAATTGCGATATGCCCATCTTTTGGCATTCTCTTATAAAAACGCCACAAGTAATGATGATTTAATTCTTCTTTTGTCGGTGCGGAAATCGGCACAACCTCGTAACAACGTGGATCCATCGCTTCTGTCACACGCTTGATGTTTCCGCCTTTTCCAGATGCATCAAAGCCTTCAAAGACAATGACCACCGAGTGTGGCTTTGTATAAAGTTTAAAACTAAGTTCGTTGATTCTCATTTGGTATAAATCAAGAAGCTCTCTGTATTCCTTGTCGCCCATTTCAACATAAGTCTCGGTGTTATTGAGTAAATCATAGGAATTAAATTTTGGTGCAGCCTCTTGAATCTTTGGCTGTTGTCTTGCATTTATTTCATGGTTAATTGCTTCGATTATTATTTTGTAAGCTTTAATTGCCGCATGCTTTCTATCGCTCGCTTCAATGATATTCCATCTTGCTTTATTTACGTTGGTGCTCTCAATCATTTGATCAAACTTATCGACATACAACTCATACTTTTCGTTTTGCAAAAAATCTTGAGTGTTTACTCGCCAAGAGGTCGACTCATTTTTTTCAAGTTCTTTGAGCCTTTTCTTTTGTTCAACTTTGCCGATGTGGAGAAAGAGCTTAATTACCACCGTGCCATCGTCGGTCAATTGTTTTTCGAGTGCGTTAATATCCGAACAAAGATGTTCTTTGACTTGGCTTTTTAGTTTCCACTTTTCAGAAATATCCGGCAAAAGAGCACGGCACCAGCTTTTATCAAAAATTGTAATTTCACCAGCCTGCGGAAACTTCTCAAAGTATGAGCAAAAAAAAGGTCGTCTCGCTGCATTTTCCGACACCTTACCCATTGTGTATACATTAAAATAACGTGGGTCAAGCGGTCTAACAATTTTCCCGATTAACGTGCCCTTCCCTGATGCACTCCAGCCGTCCAGTGCAATGATAACAGGAATCTGCAACTCTTTTATTTTTAATTGAAGTACCATCAATTCTTTTTCTAACACTTCAAGTTCCGCTTTGTATTCTTTTTTATCAAGGCTTACATCCAGTTTAATTTTTTCTAGCATAAGCCACCCTTAAACTGCACCTAAAAAACTAGCAAGTTCTGCAACCGCTTCTTCAGCATCAGTGCCCTCTGCTAAAAGACAGAGTTCTTGACCATCTAGTACCCCAAGTGAAATGATACCCATAATGCTTTTTGCATTTGCTGTTTTGTTGCCCATTTTTACACTAATGTGACTTGCAAACTTACTAGCAGTTTGAACAAATAATGCTGCTGGTCTTGCCTCCAAGCTAGATTTTACTGACAGTGTACGTTCTATCATAATAAACCTCCTCGTAAATTATCAGCAATTTCGCTGATTTTTCTCAACCTATGATTAACACCCGACTTTGATACAGACGGATTTAACATTGCTCCAATTTCTTTTAAACTCGCTTCGGGGTTTTGGATTCGAATCTTTGCCACTTCTTCGAGTTGCACAGTTAGATAAGAAAACCCTTTGGTTTGTTCAATAAAAATAATGTCTTCCACTTGCGAAACAGAGGCATTCACAATTTTATTTAAGTTTGCCGTTTCACAATTGACAATTCGATTCACGGAGTTTCGCATGTCTTTTATTATCCGCAAATTTTCTAAATCTAGCAATAATTTATGTGCACCCATCATGTTGAGCAAGTCAACGATGTTCTCGCCCTCTTTTACATAGACAACATAATGAGTTTTTCGTCCTATTAATTTGGCATTCAGCCCAGTTTTTTGTAGCAACTCGGTTAATTCCTGTGCCACTTGCAAATTTGCATTGACAAACTCAAGATGATAACCTTTTTCTGGATCTGATAACGAGCCCCCAGAAATAAATGCCCCTCTTAAAAATGCCCGCTTGCAACAACTGCTTTTTACAACAAACTGATTAATCCGTTTTTCAATACTGCCTGTTTCTGTATTAAAAATGCCAGTTGCATTTAACAATTTAGCAACTTGCTCTTTATCATTTACAGCAACGATATACATTCTTGATTTATTAAATTTTCGACTGTTTTTTATGGTTACACTTCCGATTATGCCAAAAGTCTTTTTGAGCAAACTAAAAAACTTTTTTGCAACAGCAGGGTTCTCGGTTTGAATTTTAACGCTTTGGCTACTAATTTCACCACAAACATTGATGATCGCCGAAAGTTCTGCTATTTCGCAATGCCTATTTCTTGGGTAAAGCGAACATAATTCCATTTTTACTTCTGACGAAAAAGACAATTCTATCACCAAAATCCGCTCTAATGCTTTACTTTATCAATATCCCGATGGTTTACATTTACGTAATGCCCATTACTCTTGAGTGCTAGATTAATTTCTGACGCAAGTGCCACCGAGCGATGTCGTCCACCTGTACATCCGATTGCGATTACGAGTTGGTTTTTACCTTCGCACACGTAATTTGGCAGAAGAAACTCGAGCATATCAATCGTTTTGTCGAGAAACATCTTGCTCACTTCGTGCGAAAGAACAAATTCCTTCACAGGCAAATCATTACCCGAAAACTCTTTCAGCTCAGGAATATAAAACGGATTCGGTATAAATCTTACATCAAAGACTAAATCCGCGTCTTGCGGTATGCCATACTTAAATCCAAATGACATAACTGTGATAACTAGATTTGTAAAATTTTTATTTTCAACAAAAATCTCAACAAGCTTTTCTTTGAGCTGTCTTGTGAGCGTTTGTGACGTATCTATGATGTAAGTTGCACGCCTTTTAACCTCTTCCAAAAGCTCTCGCTCTTTTTCGATTCCTGTGATAACACGCTCATTTTTTGCAAGTGGATGGCTTCGCCTTGTTTCTTTGTAACGCTTTTGAAGAACCTCGTCACTGGCATCCAAATATAAAATACTGCAAGTATAATTTTCGTTTTTAATTGCATCAAGTTCCGCAAATAAGTCTTGAAACAAATTTCCGCCCCGAATATCAATGCCGAGTGCGACGTTTTCAAGATCAGAGCCTGGGCGAAAGCACACCTCTGCCAATTTCGGAATGAGTGAAGGCGGTAAATTGTCCGCACAAAAGAAACCTAAATCTTCCAAAAATTTAAGTACCGTGCTCTTACCTGCCCCAGACATTCCTGTTACTATAATCAATTGCATTTTTCTCGCCTCTTTTTTCAAGCTAATCAAGCTTAGTTACCAATAACCCTAACTTCAGGCTCAAGCTCCACTTGAAATTGTTGTAGAACTGTATTTTTAACGTGCTCAATTAATTCTAAAATATCCTGAGCAGTCGCATTTCCTTTGTTAATGACAAAACCGCAATGCTTTTCAGAAATTTGTGCTCCGCCGATTGAGTATCCTCGAAGCCCCGAATCCATAATTAATTTGCCAGCAAAATACCCTGAAGGTCTTTTGAATGTACTTCCAGCACTAGGAAACTCAAGCGGCTGTTTGTCTCTGCGTTTAAAATTAAAATCATCTGACTTTGCTTTTATTTCTGATTGCTCACCGATTCTCAAATCCAATTCGCCCCCAAGCACAATAAAATTCTCTTTTTGTGCAAGGCTCGTTCTGTATCCAAACTGCATTTCTGCATGGGTAAAAGTTTTAAATTCTCCTTGGCTGTCTATTACGTCCGCACGAATCAGTACATCTTTTATCTCACCGTCATACGCACCAGCATTCATAAAAATGGCACCACCAAAACTCCCAGGGATACCCGACGCAAATTCGAAACCAGTCAGCGAATTTTCTAACGCTGCACCAGCAATCTGTGATAAAAGAGCACCGCTCTCGGCAAATATTCTGTTCTCTCGGATTTCTATTTTGCTCATTTGTTCAGAAATCTTTATGATTACGCCCTCAAATCCTTTGTCTCTCACAATCAAATTTGAGCCGTTACCCATCACAAAATAATTCAGACCGTTACTTTTTAAAATTTCAAGTGCACTTAAAACCTCTTCTTTTGTCCTAGGCATGAACAATAAATCAACACAACCCCCAACCTTAAAAGAAGTGTGCTTACTCATTGGTTCGTTCCAAAAAAGTTGCTCGTCACTAAAATTTTTAAACAGATTTTTCAAATCGAGTCCCCCATTACAAACCAAGCATTGCCGCCCCAATGATGCCTGCGTCATTACCCAGTTCTGCAATTTTGATTTTCGTTTTCATTTTTCCGCCATACACCATTTGTTCTGTTTTTTGGATAATCGGTAGAAGAATTTTGTCACCTTGGGCACAAACACCGCCGCCGATTACGATGATTTCAGGTTCTAGCATATTGATAATGTTTGCAAGTCCAACAGCAACATCTTGTAAATATTCGTCAATCAACTGGATTGCAACTGCATCGCCTGCATCTTTCGCATCAAAAGCAGTTTTTGCATTGACACGGCTCACATCTCCGTCAACAATTTTTGCAAGAGTTGATTCTGGGTTTGCTTCAATGGCACGCTTTGTTTCTCTGATCAATCCAGTTGCAGAAGCATAAGATTCCCAACAGCCGGCACGACCACAGGTGCACATTTCGCCACCTTTTTTTATCACGTGATGACCAAATTCCGCTCCACCATTGTATGCACCTGCAAAGATTTTGTTGTTGATTACAAGTCCACTGCCAACACCTGTGCCAAGTGTGATAGTCATAGAAATCTGTTTGCCTTTTGCTGCACCTGCAAAGTTCTCGCCAAGAGCCGCACAATTTGCGTCATTGTCAATGTATACGGGAAGGTCAATAAATTTTTGAACAGTTTCCCGAACAGGCGTATTTTCAAATCTCAAATTATTTGCATAAACAATTAAGCCACGTTCGTTGTCACAACTTCCGGGGCTTCCGATTCCGATTGCTCGCACGTCTTTTACATCAATTTTATTGTCTTTTAAAACTTTGATACAGAGGTTTGCCAAATCCTCCAGTATCGCTGGGTATTCTCTATGGTTTTGCGTTGGCACGCTATCTTTCGCAACAAGTTTAAAATCTTCGGAAACCAAACCAACAGCAATATTTGTTCCGCCTAAATCCACTCCTAAACTATACACACACTTTCCTCCCGCTACTTGCTCATATTCTTTATGATTCGTTCATTTAATATCTGGGCAGAATTGTATCCCATTTTCTTTTGTCTGTGGTTAATTGCTGCAGACTCACAAATAATGGCAATGTTTCTACCTGGTCTAATCGGAATCACGTGGCATACCACGTTGTTTCCTAAAATTTCCATATATTCTTCATTAAGCCCAAGCCTATCATATTCTTTTGTTCTATCCCAATTTTCAAGCTTAACTACCATATCAATTTGTTGGGTCGCCTTTACAGACTGCACCCCAAACATTTGTTTAATATCAATGATTCCGATTCCTCGAAGCTCAATAAAATATCTGATTACTTCTGGGCAACTACCAATAATAGTCGCTTGAGAAACCTTTTTAACTTCCACTGCATCATCAGCCACAAGCCTATGTCCACGTTTTACAAGTTCGAGAGCTGTTTCGCTTTTACCGATTCCGCTTTCTCCAAGAATCAATACGCCCTCGCCATAAATATCAACCAAAACGCCATGCATTGTGAGCCTTGGTGCAAGCTGCACTTTTAACCAACGGATAAGCTCACCCATCAAGTCTGTGGTGCCATCGGACGAACATAAAACAGGCACATCAAATTCTTTTGCATACTCGTACATTTCTGGAAACGGGTCGAGGTTTCTACATAATATTAAGCAAGAAACCCTATGAGAAAAAAATTCTCGAAGCGTCTTTGCACGTTCTTCTTCTCCCAATTTTTGCAAATAACTGTACTCAACTATGCCAATAATTTGTAAACGGTTTGAATCAAAATAATCATAGAACCCCGCTAGTTGAAGTGCTGGGCGGTTTATATCCGAGTAATTTAAAAATTTATTGGTTAAGTCCATGTCTTCAGAAATTAATTTTAAATTATATGTTTCCTTCATTTCTTTTATTGATACCGAGTACATAATTTACCTCGCACGAAGTTCTTCAACTACAAATTGGCGTGTATCAGAATTTTGGGATAAAATCACACGAAAGAACTTTTTATTCGTGCAAAGCACAATGGTACAGTCCGTGATTAAATTAATTTTTATTCTAAGAAAATGCTCTTTATGAAGACTATTTAATACACCTTCTAAATCATCTTTTGAAATTTCATCTTCTGTGCTTAAAAGAACCTCGATTAAGCCGTCATTGTTTCCAATTTTCATTTCTACAGTAATATTCTTAAACTCTTCTGTTCCTATTGGATTGTAAACATAGCTCATTGAAAAATTTCCTTGTTGTAAAATCATTTCAAGACCTCCCTAGCGTTTTAGCCGTTTATTTTACTATGATATACCAAATAAATATTAATTTCAAGTATTCGAAATCTTGCCTTGCCTAAAGAAATTATAAACTGCCTCAGCCGCCCTGCTATTCATGGACTCTACTTCTTTCAACTGCACAATCTCTGCCGCACGAATCGCCTCGATGGAGCCAAAATGTTTTAGTAGCTCTTTTCTCCTAGCCGCACCGATTCCAGCAATATCGTCAAGTACAGAATGAATTTGTTCCTTCTCCCTGAGCTTTCTGTGATATTCAATGGCAAAGCGGTGTACTTCGTCTTGGATTCGAGTTACGAGTTTAAAACCTTCTGAAGTATACGGCATGAGTATTTCTTCATCTCGAAACAAAAGCCCTCTTGTTCTGTGCCTATCGTCTTTTATCATTCCGCATACTAAAATATTTATTTTAAGTTCTGATAATGCTTTTTCGGTTGAGCTTACTTGACCTTTTCCACCATCAATGAACAAAATATCTGGGAGTACAGAGAATTTTCCGTCGTTTGAATCCTTTTCGTTTAAATATCTCGTAAACCGACGCTTAACAACTTCCTCCATACTAGCAAAGTCATTGGCTCCGATTACTTCTTTTATTTTAAATTTCCTGTAATCGCTACGTTTTGGTCGTCCATTTTCAAAAACCACCATAGAGCCAACCGACTCATAGCCCTGAATATTTGAAATGTCATACGCTTCAATCCGTTTTAAATCTATATCAATACCGAGTGCATTCTTAATTTCATCGAGTGCTCCCACGGTTCTTTTTTGCTCTCTCTTCATTTGCTCGCCAAAATTTTCAAATGTAATAATCGCATTTTTAGCCGCAAGTTGAACCAATTTGTGTTTTTCACCTTTAACAGGCACCGTAATATTCACGTTCTGCCCTTTTAATTCACTCAACCATTTCGATATAATTTCTCGATCCGGAATATCATTTTCAAGAATCAGTTCCTTTGGTATAAATGTTGTCTCTCCATAAAACTGTTTTATAAACTCGCACATTATATCTTCGCGAGATGTTCCCATTACATTGGTGAGCATGAAATGCTCTCGTCCTGTCATTTTTCCAGAACGCACAAAGAACACTTGCACAAGGGCTTCGTCATGTGCTCTTGCAAATGCAATTACATCTTGGTCATCGCCGTTTGCATTATCAATTTTCTGTTTTTCTTCCACTTGCTTCACGGCATTGATGGTATCTCGTAGTTCCGCTGCTATTTCAAACTATAAGTTCTCCGAATGTTCAAGCATCTGTTGTTCAAGCTTTTTTAAAATCGCAGCTTGTTTTCCGTTTAAAAAATCAACTACTTCTTCTAACATCTTACCATATTCTTCTTCTGAAATCTGTCTGGCACACGGAGCTTTGCATTGACCGATATGGTAATTCAAACACGGACGTTCTCGTCCTATGTCACGTGGAAACTTTTTCATACACTGGCGAAGCGGCCAAATTTTATGCACCAGCTCAAGCGTTTCTCGCAGTGCGTAGCTACTTGAGTACGGGCCAAAGTATCTTGCTTTGTCTTTCGAAAGCTTTCGAGTTAAATATAACTTTGGGAAAGCTTCATTGACCGTAAGTTTTAAGTACGGATAATTTTTATCGTCCTTTAACATTACATTATATTTGGGGTGGTGCTTTTTTATTAAATTACATTCGAGAATGAGAGCTTCCAGTTCATTGTCTGTAACAATATACTCAAACTCGGATATGTTTGGAACCATGTGCATTACCTTTGGGTTTTGTGCCTGATTGCTTGCTTGAAAATATTGGCGTACCCGATTTTTAAGGCTTATGGCTTTCCCGATATAAATGATTGCACCAAGCGAGTCTTTCATAATATAAACGCCGGGTTTTTGTGGTAGCTTCTTTAATTCTTCTTGAATATCAAACAACAACAACAGCCCCCGACCCTTAGTATCATGAAAGGGCTGCGAACAAAGTCCACAGCCCCAGTTGAAACAAAATTATTTCTTTAGAACAGCTTGAGCTGCTGCAAGTCTTGCGATTGGCACACGGAATGGTGAGCAAGAAACGTAGTTAAGTCCGATTTTATGGCAGAACTCAATACTTGATGGGTCACCGCCGTGCTCGCCGCAGATGCCAAGTTTAATATTAGGTCGTGTTGACTTGCCTTTTTCAACGCTTATTTTCATAAGTTCGCCAACGCCTGTTTGGTCAAGTCTTGAAGTAGGATCAACTTCGTAAATTCTGTGCTCGATATAATCATTCAAAATTCTACCAGCATCATCTCTCGATAAGCCATAAGTCATTTGAGTTAAATCGTTTGTACCAAATGAGAAGAACTCCGCATCTTTAGCGATTTCATCGGAAGTGATGCACGCTCTTGGAATCTCAATCATGGTGCCAATCATGTAATCCAGTTCGATACCTGATTGAGCGATTACTTCTTTAGCAGTCTTCTCGATAATGTTCTTAACGAAAATGAACTCTTTACGCTCGCCAGTAAGAGGAATCATGATTTCTGGAACAATGTTAAAGCCTTTGTTTTTCTTAACTTCGATAGCTGCTTCGATGATTGCTCTTGCTTGCATCTCTGCAATTTCTGGATAGCTAACCGCTAAACGGCAACCACGGTGACCCATCATTGGGTTAAGCTCGTGTAGGCTTTCTGCTTTGCGTTTTAATTCTTCCACTGTTTTGCCCATGTCTTTTGCGATGATAGCAAAATCAGCATCTTCTCTTGGAAGGAACTCATGTAGTGGAGGGTCAAGTAAACGAATTGTTACAGGTCTTTCCTCCATCGCTTCATAGATACCAATGAAGTCTTGTTTTTGGAATGGAAGAAGTTCGGCTAGTGCTTCTCTTCTCTCAGCTTCTGTATCGCAAAGAATCATTTTACGCATTTTTGGAATACGTCCTTCTTCAAAGAACATATGCTCTGTACGTGTAAGGCCGATTCCCTCTGCACCAAATTCAATTGCTTTTCTAGCGTCTGCAGGCGTATCTGCGTTAGTGCGAACTTTAAGCGTACGAACTTTATCAGCCCAAGCCATGAAAGTTGCGAAATCGCCAGAAATTTCAGAAGCTACTGTTCCGATTTGTCCTGCATAAATTAAACCTGTTGAACCATCAAGAGAAAGGAAGTCACCTTCATTAAATCTTTGTCCGCCAAGGTCAAAATACTTGCCTTCTTCGCTCATTCTGATTTCTTCGCAACCAGAAATGCAGCAACGACCCATGCCACGAGCAACAACAGCTGCGTGAGAAGTCATACCGCCACGAACTGTTAAGATACCTTGAGCCGCAAACATACCTTCAATATCTTCAGGTGATGTCTCTAAACGAACAAGGATCGTTTTTTCGCCACGAGCAACTGCTTCTTTTGTATCTTCAGCGTTGAAGTAGATTTTACCGCAAGCAGCACCAGGTGAAGCTGGTAAAGCTTTGCCGATTGGCTTCGTCTCTTTTAACGCTTTAGGGTCAAACATTGGGTGAAGAAGTTGGTCAAGTTGTTTTGGCTCAACTTTTAACAATGCTTCATTCTCTGTGAGTAAGCCTTCTTGTACTAAATCGCAAGCGATACGAAGTGCAGCGTGAGCTGTTCTCTTGCCGTTACGAGTTTGTAAGAAGAAAAGTTTGTTTTTCTCGATAGTGATTTCCATATCTTGCATATCTTTATAGTGGTTCTCAAGTAATTTTGCATATTTAACGAACTCGTTGTAAATTTCTGGGTTTTCGCCCTCAAGTTCGTGGAAAGGCTTAGGTGTACGAACACCGGCAACAACGTCCTCGCCTTGTGCGTTCATCATGTACTCGCCATAAATTTTATTTTCACCAGTCGATGCATTTCTTGAGAAAACAACGCCTGTACCAGAATCGTCGCCCATGTTACCAAATACCATGGATTGAACGTTAACTGCTGTGCCCCAATCATAAGGGATGTCGTTCATTTTTCTGTAGAAATCTGCACGCTCGTTATCCCATGATCTAAATACTGCACAAATTGCTTCGTACAATTGTAATTTAGCATCGCTTGGGAATTCTTGGTTTTGATCTTCTTTGTAGAGTGCTTTAAATTTGCCAACAACTACTTTTAAGTCCTCAACATTTAAATCAAGGTCAGAAGCATATCCTTTGTGCTCTTTAAATTCGTCGAGAACTCTCTCGAATTTTGATTTAGAAACGCCGATAACAACGTCCGAAAACATCATGATAAAGCGTCTGTATGAATCATAAGCAAAACGTGGGTTTCCAGTGTTTTTTGCAATTGCTTCAACAGCTTCGTCATTGATACCCAAGTTAAGAACTGTGTCCATCATGCCAGGCATGGAAGCTCTTGAACCAGAACGAACAGAAACCAACAAAGGATTTTCTTTGTCGCCAAATTTTTTGCCTGTCATTTCTTCAAGCTCAACCATTGCAGCGTCAACTTGTTGTTTAACTTCATCTGAAAAAACTTTGCCTGACGAATTGTATAAAGCACAAGCTTCTGTAGTAACGATAAATCCTTGTGGAATTGGTAAACCTAAATTAGTCATTTCTGCAAGGTTCGCACCTTTGCCGCCTAATAAGTTTTTCATCGAGCCATCGCCTTCTGAAAACTTATAAACATACTTTGTTCCCATTGCAATTCCTCCTAGTTTTAAAATAAAAATATGTGATGGACAAAACAAAACGACAAAGAAACATGTGTCTTTGTCTGCAAGCTTTTATTGTCCTCAAGCACTCATTGGTATTATAACATAATTTTCCTAAAATTATAGTCATTTTTTTATTTTCAGAACTTTCTATAATAAACTAGCAGTATTATTATTTTTTTTTGTAAATTTATCTTGATTGTGGTAGAATAGGATAAAATAATTTTCAAGGAGTTTCATATGCTGACAACTTTACCAATTAATCTAATTGACAACAAAGAAAAAATCGCAATCTGTGCCAGACTTTTTGAAGAATACTTAGGCTGCGACTTTTTAAATATTGAAGCTGTCTTTTCTGACGAGACAAAAAATTTCGTCACCCACGATAAAAATGGATTTACCATAAAAATTAGAGCGTTTAAAAATAATTTGCACGACAATGCATACGTACATATTATCAATAACGATCAGGAAACAAAACACAAGATGCTTTTTTCTGAAAGCGAAGGTTGCTTTGATTTTTTCAAACTCACAATGCCTGTGGAAACGCCAATCACCTATTATTTTTCAATTGAAAACAATAACCGAGTATATTTTTATAATAAACGCGGACTGTTCTTAGAGCTCGACCACAATTATAATTTTAAACTGTATCCAGATTTTAATATTCCAAGTTGGGCTGTAGGTGCCGTTTGGTATCAAATTTACGTGGATCGTTTTTGCAATGGTGACACTAGCAATGATGTTGTAAATAACGAATACGAATACCTTGGACATGCGGCTAAAAAAATAAACGACTGGTACTCGGAAGTCTCAACCGACGACGTCTGTAATTTTTATGGCGGCGATTTAAAAGGCGTAATGCAAAAAATGGAATATCTTAAAACGCTCGGCGTTGAGGTAATTTATTTTAATCCCATTTTTGTTTCGCCAAGTAACCACAAATACGATGCACAAGATTATGACTATGTTGACCCCCACTATGGTGTAATTATAAATGAAAGTGGCGAGCCGCTTAGGTTTGAGAAATTCAACAACCGTTACGCAACCATGTATATCAACCGTACCACCAACAAAGAAAATCTTGAGGCAAGCAATCAACTGTTTTGTGATTTGGTTCAGCTTGCTCACGACAATGGAATCAAAATTATTTTAGATGGCGTTTTCAACCACTGCGGTGCATTTAATAAATGGCTCGATAAAGAAAATTTTTATCATGGAGACGGCTATCAAGTCGGTGCATACCGAGATGAAAACAGCCCCTACCACGATTATTTTAGTTGGTACGATACAAACTGGCCAAACAACGATTGCTATTCTGGCTGGTGGAATCATGAGAATCATCCCAAACTAAACTTTGAAGGTTCAAAAGAACTGTACGACTATATGCTTGAAGTTGGAAGAAAATGGGTGTCCCCTCCTTTTAACGCCGATGGCTGGCGACTTGATGTTGCAGCAGATTTAGGAAACTCACCTGAATTTAATCACAAATTTTGGAAAGACTTTAGAAGAGCCGTAAAAGAAGCAAACAAAGATGCCATCATTCTAGCGGAGCATTATGGAGATGTAACCCCTTGGCTTTATGGCGACGAATGGGATACCGTTATGAACTACGATGCTTTTATGGAGCCTGTCACTTGGTTTTTAACAGGAATGGAAAAGCACAGCGAAGAGTTTAAACCTGATTTACTTTGTAATGCAATGGCATTTGAAGGTGCCATGCGTTATCATATGTCAAAATTTTCGATAAACGCTTTGCAGTCTGCCATGAATCAATTGTCAAACCATGACCACTCTCGTTTTTTAACAAGAACGAATATGACAGCGGGTAGACTTCATACCAAAGGTTCTGCACAGGCAGAGCAAGGAATAAAAAAATCTATCTTCATGGAAGCCGTCACGATGCTGATGACTT
>JAVBKL010000224.1:0-5517 GCA_031554055.1 Eubacteriales bacterium
ATGGCATTGTTATAATTTTTGTATTCAGTCACTCGCTTGATGATGTCGCCCATGCCGGAAATCACATTTTTTTTCGATGGCTCCATAATTTTTGTGTCGCCCATTATTTTTTGCAGCATAGTTTGGCTTCCTGAATTTTTGGGGCGTTGGTAGGCACGAATGGAATTATTTTTTCCACCGAGTTCTTTCCAGTTTTTCACATTGCCCGAGTAGATGTGCTGTATATTTTGCACGGTCAAGTTATCAATCTCATTTGAGGCATTTACAAAAAACACAAACGCTTCACGCCCAATCGGTGTTAAGTGAAACGTGACGCCTTTTTGTTTTGCTTCTTCCTCTTGCTCTTTTGAGGGTCGTGCAGCAAAAATCATATCTACATCTCCGTAAATTAATCTGTCATACGCTCCCACAGTGCCTGAGCATACCACAAAATCATCGGCCTTTCGAACTCCCACAGGATAATCGCCGTTCGGATAAACAGCTCTTGCAAAAGCAGCATACAGCGGATAAAGAGCAGTTGCTCCGTCCATTTTTGGCAAGTCCTTATCAAGTTTGAGCGTGGACGGTTCATTTAGCAAAATGGCTTTTGTGTTTTCTCTAAACGGCTCGTATTGTGTAAGATCGATGCCTTGTTCGTCCACAGAAGCTATGCTGTCATAGTACGCATTGTTTATGGATACAATAACCGCCGAAACCACAAGCAACCCCATTGTTACCATGATTACCTTCGCATTTGCTTTTTTAGGCATGAAACCCCAAATTAAATCGAGTATTAAAAATAAAATCAAAATCCCCAGTACAACCGGAATATACAAATAAGAGAGTGAAATACCTGATAAAACCCCAACCACAAACAAAATAAAACTTGCCGCAAAAACAAAACCGGCACTGACAACACTTGACAGGATATTTATAAATATTTGCATCACACACCCCTTTCTGAACTCATATACGCAAAAAAAATAAAACAGTATGCAAATACCGTTTTATTTTACCATGCGTGATTATGTAATTTTCCTTCGAGAAGCATTCCATCAAAATCTAATTGACGCAAAGCCTCGTATAATACAACGGCAACCGAGTTTGACAAGTTAAGCGAACGATATTTTTCAAGCATTGGAATCCTTATGGCCGTATCCTTATGTGTAAGTAAAATATCTTCGGGGATTCCACGGCTCTCACGGCCAAACATGATAAAATCGTCATGTTTATAACTCACATCTGTATACTTTTGAAGTGCCTTTGTGGTTGCCATAAAAATTCTTGCGTCTTTATTTTCTAAAACAAAATGTTCAAAGTTCTCATACAAATGCACGTCCAAATCTTGCCAATAGTCAAGTCCCGAACGTCTCACTGTTTTATCGTCGATAACAAAGCCTAGCGGCTTAATAAGATGAAGCGAACTACCTGTTGCAACACAAGTTCGACCAATGTTGCCTGTGTTTTGTGGAATCTCCGGCTCTAACAATACAATATTCATACTACATTACTAATCCTGTATGTAAACATCAATTTCAAAAATTGAGCCATCAGCAAATTTAAGCGGTATACACACCATAACTTTGCCTGCAGGAACAAAACCATAATCAGAGCCTGCAGCCTGCATTTTAAATTTAGGCGGAGTGATGTCAACGACAATGCCTTTGCCTGAGAAGTTTGTAGCAACATTACCGGAAATCATGTTGCCAAGCTCTGAAATAGCAGACTGAGACATTTCATCAAGATGTGTTACAGGCATACCAAACATCATTTTTGAAGCAATTGAACACGCAACATCAACTTTGAGGTTATAAACAACACTGCCTTTAATATCACCAAAAATATCTATAAAAATTGATACACCCTCGTTTGAAAAAGGTGCCTTTTTTAAATATAACGATCCCAAACTTGGGCTCTCGTTACATATCATACCTAGCGTATGCTGTGCACTCTGAACAAAAGGGTTTATATGTGCAGAATTCATAATTTACCAACCACCCTATCCTTTCCAAAACACTGGTGAGAAGTCACCCATATATATCGGAAAAAATTTTTTATTACATAATACATAACACAAAAAATTGTTTGACAAATGCAATTTTTTAATTTATCATTTAATAACAATTATCTCTTCAAATACTTATTAATTAAGAATAAATCTAAAGGAGGCATTTCTAATGCAAGAATTTGCCAAAAAGCTTAAGAACGAAAATTTAAAGGTAACACCTCAACGCCTCGCCATTTACGATATGCTCTATCACACAGACGAGCATCCCAGTGCAGAAACCATTCATCGTAAATTAAAGGCAACCCACCCATCCATGAGCCTTGCTACAGTTTATAAAACGCTTGAAACTTTTAAGCAACATGGTTTGGTACAAGAACTAAGTTTGGGTGAAGACAGCTTTCGGTATGATGCAAGGGAAGCCGCACACGCACACATCATATGCAAAACTTGCAAAGATGTGCAAGATGTTATTCTTGAGAAAGAAATTTCCGCCATCGAAACAGCAATTGTAAATCAGTCCGATTTCTTCGAAAGTCCAAAATCAATTACTCATTCACAAATATACTTTTATGGTACTTGTAAAAAATGTCAAGCACAGTCACAAAATATTCGCACAGCGGTTTCTGTCTAGTCTTAGCTTTTTTTATAATAAAAAACATACCTCTGATTTGTATTTTAATATTATATCATGTTTTTTATTAAAAACAACTCCTATAGTCAATTATTTATAAAAAGTCGGCGTTCTTTTTTCAGAAAAAAGGTGTTACAGGTTGGAATATTCTACTTGTAACACCTTTTATAGTTTTTACTCGATAGGTTTTAGCTTTGCTGTAAAATGCCTCAATACTTTTGGCTCATACTCAAACTCCAAACCCTTAAGCTCGTCTTTGTAAGCAAGAACTTTTCTAAAGCCTTCCACCACTTGGTCGAGGTGCGTCTGGGTGTACACACGGCGTGGAATAGTCAAACGAAGCAACTCTAAATCGCAGTGTGCCTGCTCGCCTGTCTCTGGGTCACGACCCTCAAGGAACGAGCCAATTTCAACCGCACGAACGCCAGACTCGATATACAAAGCATTCGCAAGTGCTTGTGCTGGAAACTGTGTTGATGGAATATGTGGCAATAATTTTTTAGCATCAACAAAAACTGCGTGACCGCCTGTAGGAAACTGAATCGGAACACCAATTTCTCTAAGCTCTTCACCAAGATATTCAACCTGTCCGAGTCTATATGTAAGGTATTGCTCGTCAATGCCTTCATACAATCCACGAGCAAGTGCTTCCATGTCACGACCAGTCAAACCACCATAGGTTGGGAATCCTTCCATCGGAACAACTGCACCTTTACACACATTGAAAAATTCTTCGTCATCTTTAATGGCAATCACGCCACCCATGTTTACGATTGCATCTTTTTTTGCACTCATGGTAAGAGCGTACGCATAAGAATACATTTCTTTCACAATTTCTTTGATGCTTGCGTTTTCATAACCCTTTTCTCTTTGCTTAATGAAAAGTGCATTTTCTGCAAAACGAGCCGAGTCGAATACAAGTTTCAAATTATATTTATCCGCAATCGCTTTTACACTGCGAATGTTTTCCATAGAAATCGGTTGTCCACCAGCTGAATTACAAGTGATGGTCACCACAATAAACGCACATTTTTCTGCTCCAACTTCGTTTATGAAACTTTCAACCCTATCAAGATCAAAGTTTCCCTTAAACGGATGGTATTCTGTTGTGTTGAGTGCAGCTTCTGTTAAAAAGTTTCGAGCGATTCCGCCAGACAATTCAACGTGAGCTTTTGTTGTATCAAAGTGGTAGTTGTTGATTACATACTGACCTTTTTTTAACATAAGTGGAAAAACAACTTGCTCGGCTCCTCTGCCCTGATGCACAGGAATCACATGTTTAAAATCAAATATGTCTTGAATCGCCGCTTCCAGATGAAAATAATTGCGGCTGCCCGCATAAGATTCATCGCCAAGCATCATGCCAGCCCACTGGTTGTCACTCATGGCTCCTGTTCCACTGTCTGTTAAAAGGTCGATATACACGTCCTCTGCACGCAGAGAAAACGGATTATACCCCGCACGCTTTAACGCTTCGATACGCTCATCTCTTGAAATAATTTTGATTGCCTCAACCATTTTAATTTTAAATGGCTCTGACGGATGCAGTGCTTTCCCCATTGTAAAAATCCCCCTGTTTGTCTATTTTGTAAATCTGTTTCTTATTCTGAAACTTCTGGTGTAATTTTTTCTGGCTCTGCTTTTACTGGTTCTGAGCTTGTGTGCTCCGGTTCTTCTGTTGACTCTGGCGCTTTTGAGAAGAATCCTGGGATATTAAGTTTTGCAAGAAGTCCCGGTGCCATATCAATTAATTTTCCTACTGTATCTTGATTTTTTATGTTCACGAGTTGAACGTTTCCATTGTTGATAACGATAACAGCTGATGGTGTAATTTTTGCACCAGCACCGCCGCCGCCCGTGTCACCTTTTTTATCTTTGTCTGTAGAAACTTCCACAGCCGCCGCACCAACGCCAAAAGATACGTCAACAAGCGGCAATAAAATAACATCGCCCATTGATATTGCTTCGCCTACAACGGTTTTAGTTGATACAAAATTCTCCAGTTTATTAAACAACGCCTCAAAATTACTACTTAAATTATCGCCCATTGCCATCACCTTTCCTATTCTATCGTCTTCTATTCTTAATAATTTTTCTTACAATCTTCCAAATGGGACGCTTCATCACATAAATTGCGAGTGGGTAAAGAATCGACCCAAGGCTCACTCGCCCCCTAATATCTACATCAAGATTTGCGGCGGTTTCTTCAAAGTTACCGTCAAGCTTCATATCAAGTCTTGATAATGCAGTGAAAAACCCAAGCCCTGCAAAAACCATCCCAGTATAATGCGGTTCGCTTAAACCAATTTCTCCACGCACACGAAAAACTTTTGGTTTCACATCTTCAAAGAGGCGTTTCATCAGTACGATTGTGTGATCAATAATTGCTTGCCGATCTTCGTAATCCCAAAACCTCTTTGCCTCATTTAATATACCCTTTATTTTATCAATAATACCTTGTTCTGGTTCTGAATCTTGTTCAGATTTTAGTTCTGCATGTCGGGAAAATTCTTTTTTATCCTGTACTTTTTCTTCCCTATCTTCTTCAACATTCATTTCTGTTTCAATTTTCTTAAACTCTGCTTTTCGTTCGCTTTCCACTTCGTGATAGGCTTCGATTGTCTTTTCAAAATCGCCTTTGATTTCTTTAACGACTTCTCTTTTCACTTCTTCTTTTGGCTTATCTCGCAAAGTAAAAAACAAAACTTTGATTTTAAACTCGCCGGTTGCAGATTTTCCCACATAATAAACCCGAACGAGTCGCAAAAACCAAGTCGCCATAAAATCGACAGGCACTTCCTCAATATGTTTCACATCGGCATTCACTTTTATTTTATACCGCACAGGCACAAAAACGATTATCCCAAGCAACAATAAAATCAAAGCAAGTAAAACCAAA
>JAVBKL010000041.1:0-13701 GCA_031554055.1 Eubacteriales bacterium
TCATCAGCCGCTGCAACAAGCTCCATAGCAAGTGCAACACGCTCATCAGCGGATTTAGGAATACCAGATTCCTCGCTCATAGCAAGAGCAATAATTTTTGCGTTGTATTTTACTGCCATTGGGAAAACTCGCTCAATTTTATATCTGTCAGCATGGCATGAGTTGATGAGTGCGGGCACTCTACAAATTTTAAGAGCTTCTTCAATTAAGTCGTAGTCTGTTGAGTCAACAGCAATTGGTGTGTCAACTACGCTTTGAACAGCGTTGATTAACCAAAGCATAGCCTCGAGTGGGTTTTCTGCACTAGCACCAGCACTTACGTCAAGGAACGCCGCACCGTTTTTAGTTTGTTTGATTGCCCATTCTTTTACAGCTGTGTCGTCCTTATTGATGATCGCTTCCTTAATATCCTTAAACATACCATTAATGCGTTCGCCGATAATTTCCATGATAAGCCTCCTTTTATTTTGGGTTTATATTAAATTATTTAACTTCTGCCATGAGTCCGTCAATATGCTCTTTGATTGCAACAATTGACTCTGGGTGACGCACAACTAAAATATCAATGCCCGATTGCAGTAAAGAAGTTGCTGTTACCACTTCCCATAAAACGCCACGCTCAGTTTGCTCGCCCCATTTTGGGAAATCTTCTACAGGTGCATTTGCTTCTTTTGCTTTCCAAGCTTCCATACCGATAAAACCGATTACTGGAACAGAAAGCATTTTGTCGCCTTGGAGTGCGCCGATACGACCACGCTCCATAACGGAATAAGAATACTCGAGACCATAACCAAGACCACCGATGGATGGGTCAATTACGATACGGCTAAGAGGCATATTCATTTCGCTAATAAGAATGTTTGTTTGTTTACAAATATTAATATCAAGTGGAGAAGATGCGATCAATGTGTGGTTGTTTGCGATTGCCGCTGCTGTGTAAGTCGCATAGTTCTCTTGACCTGCAAGACCAAGTAAAAGGTTCTCACCGTTAAAAGTCTCTGCTACTTTAGCAATGAGTGCTTTGTCAAATTCGTCAACGCCACAGCCTTGTACAGCGATTGGAACAGAAACAGCTTTTAAAACTTCGCCAACAGTGGCAACACATTCGTCAATCGAACGTCCGCCGTTGTCAGGGTCGATGGATAATAATTTTAAATAAATGATGTCTGCACCGATTTCAACTGCTTTTTTTGACCAAGAAACTGGGCATTTTAACACGTCGCCCCAAGCTTTGCGCAACTCTTCGTTCCACTCAACTGGCTCGATGTCTAAAACTTCAACCGCAACAATTGGGCGGTTCGGGTTATTACCCTCGTATGAAAGAAATGGGAGCGAGCCTTGTCCGCCGATGGTAAGTGTGTGACTACGAGTGCCGCCGTTTTCTTTTGTTGCACCTAGTACCACTTGATTGATACTTCCGCTACTTTTTTCTATAAGAAGTGGCATTAAAACATTCCTCCTAGCGTCTCATCTAAAATTTTATTGGTAGCCGCCACGCTTGCTGCGGTAGCTGGCAATTTATATAATGGTTGACCAGATAACTCAAACTCAACTAACTCGAGGTCATTTGGGATAAGCCCTGTGACGGTGAGCCCAGTCAGTTCAATCTCGTCTTTTAGTGCTTCGAGGTCGCCGTCTTTGCCACGAGTGACCACAAAAAATACTTTTTTAACAGGAACTTTTAAAGATTTTGTAAGCTCATAAACACGTCCAGCAGAACGAATGGAACGTCTTGACGTATCACTTAAAATGAAGAGTGCGTCAACTTGTTCGCTTGTTGTGCCACGGCTTATGTGTTCAAGACCGGCTTCGTTGTCCATGACAACGGTTGTATAATTTACGATTAACTTTTGAAGATGCTTCTTAAGTACATTGTTAGGGAAACAATAACAGCCCGGCCCGTCTGGTCCGCCCATAGAAAGCAAATCAAAGTCGTCTGCTTCGGTTAATGCAGAATTAAGTCTATAACTGATGTATTCATCTTGGCTCATGTTTGTCGGAATCGAGTGATTGTCTTTGGTGCTTGAGATAATATCAGAAATCGTTCCCGATTGAACCTCAACACCAAGAGCTTCGGATAAATTTGAATTTGGGTCAGCATCAACAGCGAGTACAGGCGTTTTTTGATTTTCGATTAAACAACGAACAAGTAGTGAACAAAATGAAGTTTTGCCGACGCCGCCTTTGCCAGCAACTGCAATTGTATATGCCATAAGAATTTCTCCTAGTTAGTATTTTTAATTAGTATTTTTAAATAACGTAAAATCTGTATGCGGTAAGAAACAAGCTCGGGTAAACTCCTCCATAAACTCGTTACCGTTTGATAGCTCGAGGTTTGTGATAGACCTTGCAATTTCTGCAATGTCTATCGTGCGGTCATTGAGCACTCGTAATGCGCCGGCTAGTGCGGAGTTGCCCACATAGTCGTATTTGTTTTCATCAATCTCGGGAAACATACCAATATCAATCGCATTGCTAATGTTGATGCTTCGTCCAAAACCACCGGCAATCAAAACTTCTGTTAGATCGTCAAATTCAAAACCCATGTTGCTAATGAGCATTCTGATTCCGGCAAAGATGGCACCTTTGGAGCGAATCAAGTTTTGAATATCGGCTTCGGTGATAGACACATCATCAGCAATGGTAAATTTTTCTTGTTTATCTATAAATTTGCCTGTGCGGTTTATGATTTTGTTATCCAAAAATGCGGATAAAATGGAAATAAATCCAGAGCCGCATATGGAGACTGGGCTTTTGTATGTACCGTTTTTGATTACATCAAAGCAAAGTTTTCCCTCTTTGAAATATACATTGTCAATGGCACCACTTATGGCACGTGAACCGCAAGAAATTCCCGAACCCTCAAACGCAGGTCCAGCCGAGCAAGAACATGTCATCATGAAACCCTCGCCAGCAAGAACAATCTCGCCGTTTGTGCCGACATCAACAAATAAATGTAAGCCTTCACGTTTATAGATTTCTGTTGCAATGACACCGGCTGTAATATCGCCGCCCACATAAGAAGAAATGGAAGGCATCACGATTACTTTTCCGTTGGCAAGCATGGGTAAACCCAAATCTCTTGCTTGCATCAGCGGATAGTTGTTTGCCGCCGGAACATATGGCTCTCGTCTCAAATAATCAGTCGGCAACCCTAGAAGCATATGGCTCATGACAGTGTTTGCGGCAATGACTGCCACAGTGACTTCATCTTTAGAGATTTTTGCATTTCTCACAAGGGAGTTGATCGCATGGGTCAAAGCTTGGGTAAGTAGCAATTGCAAAGTCGCCAATCCATCGGGGTTATCCTCTGTGTAAATGATACGAGAAATAACATCTGCACCGTATTCGGCTTGTGGGTTTGGCATTCCGTAACTTTCAACGGTTTCGCCAGTCTGCAAGTCGCAAAGCGTTACCACCAGAGTGGTTGTGCCAATATCAATTGCCAAACCGTAAATCGGCTTATCCGTCAAGGATAGAACATGAACGCAGTCGCCATCATAGAAAATGGTGGGGTGAAGCGTAAAATTATCGTCCCTTAGTGCCTTTGGCAATTTTTTAAGAACAGATAAATCCACTTGTAACCTAGCGTTTTCCAAGCCTAAAACTGCACAAAGTGCATTCCTAAAACGATCCGTGTCATTTTCAAAATCATCGAAAGTTGGCTCTGTCATGTTTACTTCCACTTTTGTAACAAGTGGTGCAACATTTTTATTTTTATCATAAAGTCTAATATCCGTGAGAACTTCTTGCCCAGACAACCGAACCTCGGAAGGAACCGTAATCGTGCAATCTTTTTTAATTATTGTTTCACAACCCTTAACTGAAACCCCGTCCACAAACACCAAGCATCTGCCGCAAGTACCTTTTCCACCACAAGGTTTTGAAATGGTTATCCCCGCTTTTGAAAGTGCATCAGATACTAACGTGTGTTCAGGAGCGGAAACATGGATTTCGTCAGGGAGAATCAATATCTTAAACATTGTTCGCTTTTGCATATGCAGGAAGTCCAGCAGCTTCGTTTGGTCCAACCTTAACTTTCCAGCCAGATTTTTCCTCAAGAGGAGCTTTTAGAATTGCAACATAGCCGGGGATTGTAATATTTCTATGTTTAAATTTATCGTTCATATTAATTTCTTCCATAAATTGAGCGATTTTCTCGCCGTTAAATTTTCCAGCTGCCCATGCTGTAAGAACAGAAGTTCCGTCAGTAGGAGCTGCCAAAATCCAAGCAGGAATTTTACTTGCGGAAAGTTCGCCTTCCACAGTGTAGTATGTAAGTGAGAAGTTTGTTGTGCAGTATACAGGTGAATTTTCGTCAGCTGCACCGATTGGGAATACGCCCGGAACAACTTGAGCTGGTTTTTGAGGATCTGAGAACAAGTTTTGTCTAAGAGCACAAAGTGGAAGAATTTGAGCTTTTTCAAAACAATCAACCACAACAATGCTTGCGTATTTAGAAACATAAGTCGAAGCTTCTGCCACTTGGGAAACTGCTGACTTTGCGTTTACGGAAACGATTGATGGAAAACCGAAAGGTCTGAATTTTTTACGGATTGCTTGGCGTCTGATTTGTGTAAGCCCTGAAAGTTTTTGAGCAATCGAATCGCCACAGACTTCAAGCACAATATTTTTTGTAACAGCCGATACTTTTTCAGAAAGTGCCGCAACTGCATCTAAATCACAACCGCTAACAACCAATGGACAGTCATTTGCTTTTGCAAGATTTGCTAGTGCTTCCCAGTTTTCTTCTGTTGCTGCATGAATCAGAGGGCGAGCAGATTTTGTCGCTTCAACCGCTTTTGTAAGCGACTCAACGCAACAAGACATGAGAATTGGAGCGAACTTTCCGTTTTCAGAAACTTTTTTCGCTTTTGCTGCAAATGTATCCGCGTTGCCACTTTTTTGAACAAGTGCAATGGCATCAATTGAAACTTTTTCGCCAACACGCTCAAAATCTAAATCATTGAGTACGGCAAGTTTTTTGTCGAATTCATCATCAGATAAGTCGTCGGAAATGGTAATTGCGATACAAGCCGGATTGTAGAATTTTTTGTCGTGACGGAACAACACTACTTCTTCGCCCATTGCACGAGCTTTGTCAGAAGCACCCAAAGTAACTTTAAGAACCGGTGGCAGAGAAGCCGCACCGAGTGATTCTTTTGCTTCGTCAGAAACATGAGGACACGCATCAAGTGCGATTTTTGAAGATGCCAAAGCCATTGAAAAAGCTAGACAGGTAGGGTGTCCGCATTCTTTGCAATTTGTTTTTGGCATGAGCTTGAAAATTTGTAGACCTGTTAAAGCCATAACTCGTCACATCCCTTTATTATTGTTTGTTAGGTTAAATTTTGAATTCAAGATAGTGAAATTTTTAACCCAATCAGATATACTCACTTTACTCCTTAATTGTATAAATGTCAACGTATGAATGCCGAAAATATAAGAAAAATTTTGTAATTTCTACTAAAACCGTTGTAGGGTTTGTATTTATTGTTTAAAAATTGAGTTTTAACAACAGGAGAATTGACTATATTAAAATTTATTGATATTATGGGATTAGATTTTATGAAGAAGGGGAGTTAATCATGCCAAAAAAAGGCTATGAGATCGCTATAAATTTAGCAAAAGAAGATTTGAGCAAACTTACTCCAGAAGAAATTTGTCGAAACACAGGTGTCGCATGGGACGGATCTGACTTTATCATTCCTTGGTACAACAAAGAAGTGAAGCTCTGTGACGGAAACATTGAAGAACAAATTATTTGGTATCACTATATGCTTGCGAATGGCCCCAAGCTTGAACGAAACAGATTTATTTCGTATAAGCAAGTGCCGGGTGCCATCATCTATAACGATAATTTTATTAAGCGAGCAATCAACCCGATGGTGCAGATGTTTAAAGACGACCTCGATACTTTTTTAGAAATTGGTCAGGCGCTTGGAGGCGTTCGTGCAAGTCATGGGCATATGGCGTTTACACTCAAGGTTTTGCCTTATGTTTCGCTTACCTATGTGATATGGGAAGGCGACGACGAAATACCCGCAAACGGAAATATTCTTTTTGACGAGTCGGCGATTGAGTGGTTTTGTGCTGAGGATTTGGTCGTACTTGCGAGTTTGCCCGTGTATCTCATGATGAGTTACAAACGAAAAGGTAGAACTTCGTATTTTCATGACTGTGTTCCAGAACTTGATTAAAAGAGAGGTGCAAGATGTTTAACAGATGTCCCGGTTCGGCTGGAATAAGCGGAGCACCGAACCTAAAAGAAAAAATTTGCCCCGATTGCGGAACCGTGGTTGAAGTGTTTTCAAACGATGCCCAAGTCCCATGCGAGGGCTGCGGCTTTATTGTGTACAACGATGTTTTGTCTTGCCTAAAATGGTGCAAGGCGGCGAAGGAATGCGTTGGCGAAGAAATGTATAACCAGTACATGAAGCGGTTTGAAGAAGAAAATCAAGAAAGTCAGAATTTGTAAAAAAAATGGGGCTGCGTGAGCAGCCCTTAGTGTCCAAACTCCAATATTTTCCAACCTGTCTCTGGTGATTCATACACCATTTTACAATCCCATTGTTGATTACCGCTACTGATGGTTCTTTCTTTTGCATATTGAAGATCCATATTGATTCTGAAATATTTTGCATTAGGTGTTGGCCCGCCCCATGAAGCGTTCTCGAGTTCTTTGATTGCTAAAACCTTTGCGGATTTTATGTTATCAATTGGTTTGTCATTAAAATCAGCATCCGTCAGTAATATTGGAATCGCATCGTTATATAAATATTCATCGGGCATATTTACAGTGAGGTATTGCACTAAGTTTTGCTTTGCCATACAAGCAATGGCTTGCTCTGCACTGCCTTTGTCCAAAGCATCAAAATATTTGTGTATCAATTCTTGCGGCGTTAGCTTTGCAAGTTGGTCGGTGCTCTTTACGGATTTCGCAAGATTTTCAATCCAGTTGCCAAATGTGCCGTTCGTGATAGTTTCAAAACTGTTTCCTTTCAAACTGCAGGCGGAAAAAGCACTGTGCCGTCCCGCACTGATGTACGCACCAATTATTTTGTCTCCGCTTTTTACAACGATACCCCTTGCATCTTGAATGGGATAAAACTCTTTTGGCATACTTTCTCTTAACCTATAAATATCTACATTCAATTCTTCGCCAACATACTTACTCATATCAAGCCCAATATCCTTTGAGAACTCATTGTTATAAGCAAAATAAAATGCGTTTGGATTGAAACCAGATAAGACGTCAAGCTTTTCGATTTTTTCAGTCAAGCCGTTGATTTTATAATCAAGTGTCCAACTATATTGCTTAAACAAATCCACTGCAGTTTGTTCCATGTTGAGGTTAAGCTTTGGGTGACCAAGGAGCGAGTCAATATATCTTGCAAAATCTGTTCCAATGTCAAACGTATCACCGTCTCGAATGACATATGCCTTGTCATACAAAGAATCGTAATACAGAATGCAGGAATACCCACCACTTGAATTGGATAGTTCGATTCTGAATTGTGCAATGTTGTTGTTCTCAAGTTCGGGAGAACTTCCCTCGTGTGGCTTGGTGGATTTTATTGTGTCGTTAATATCTGCGACCACTGCTAGATCCTCTGTTTCAAAACTCGGATTTTCTTTGAAATCTGTCATGTTAGACAAGAATTCAATTTGAACCTTATTGTAATCGTAATTGGTAACTGCGTTTTCTTCTTCCACATGTACGTTTGCCCTAAATAACATGGCACGAGAGTCGGTTTCGCTCCATTTTAGCCATATATAAAAGTCGTACACGCCGTCAGTTTCTGGAATATTGATAATGTCGTCAGTCGTGTCTGATAAATCTACTTGGCTCAAAACGTATGGCGTTCCGCCTTCTCTTGTTGTGACTAGTATTTCTTTTGGTCTGTCGCCTTTTGTGAAAAAAAGCTTTGCGTCAAAGTGTCCGAGGTTTGCATTTACATCAAAGCCTTTTGTTTTATCCAACAATGCTACTGCAGAACCTATAGGCAAATGGTTGTCAATAATAGTAACAGTATCAACGCCAAAAGGTGCAGAGTCCTCGGGTTGGTACGACATGACATGAATTGTATGTTCCATGCTTGGAACTGCTGTGCTTAGAGGTTTTTCAGATAAGGTAACCAACTCATTTTCATTTTCACTATCATTATTGCTCGTTAAAAACAAAGCAGAAATGACACAAATAATTACAACTGCCAAGACAGCAAATAAAATTCGATTTTTACGAAACACCTTGCCGAGTTTGATCATACTGATTCGTCTTTCCATATTGTTTTTGTTATCCACCATGCAGAGCAGCTTTGGGGCAAGCGGAATCCCATTTGTGCGACCAAGCACTTCAACCAGCGAAAGGCTATAGGCTTTTTGGTTGCCCTCGCCGATTTTATCCAGAACAAAAGCATCGTTGGCAAGTTCGAGGTCTTGGCGGATAAACTTAAACAAAATCCAAGTGATTGGGTTAAACCAATAAACGGCTTGCAAAATCAGTAAAACATAGTTCAGTAGCATATCAAAACGTTTGTAATGCCCCAGTTCATGAAGAATAATGTATTCAACTTGCGTATCTTCCATTTCGCCAATATAGGACGGCAAAATAATTGTGGGAGAAAAAAGCCCCATTAAAGCGGGAGTAGTCAAGTAACGCTGAATCATAATTTTAAAATCTTTGGAAATGCCAAGTTTTGCTTTACAGGAATCAAGAATGGCGTTATATCTGTCAGGGTTACTCAATTGGGAATGTTTTGCAAGCTTCCTCGATAAAAATATCCGACCAACGACTATGTACAGTGACAGAACCAAAAAACCAAAAAACCAAACGAGTGGAATGACCACATCAAAAATCAAAGCCTTTTGCTTGAGCTGGGTCATTTGTTCTTTGGCTTCAATAATCACGGATTCATTTGGCTCGTTTTGTTTAATAAGTAGCTTGTACGCCTGATCGGAACGTCTGTATTCGTAAAGGTAAGAAACATTTTGAATCGGCTCAATCTTTGAAACCAGAGAAGTGTTGCTTGGTACCCGAAACGGCACAGCCAGTGCAAACACCACACAAAGCCACATGGCAATTTTCCACGTGGGTGTGATTTTTTTGTCAGCAAATTTTCTAATAAACAGAATAACAAACCCAATGAGGGAGGCAGTGATGGACATATATAGCAATTTGTAAAAAACAGGAACAATTCCAAGTATGGCAACAAGGGAATACATTTTACTCCTCCTCCAATTGTACAATCAGCCTTTCTAAATCCGCCTTTGTTATCTTCTCTTCTTTTACAAAGTTCAGCAGCATTTTTTGTACAGAACCATCAAACACCCTGTTGATAAAGTTCTTGCTGTTGTGATTGATATATTCTTCTTCTGTAATTTCTGGGATATAGCGATACGTTCTTGAATTAATTTCTTCAAAACGTACGGCACCTTTTTGCACAAGACGAAGTAGCAAAGTTTTTAAGGTGCTCTTGCTCTTGTCGTTATTTTCCATCAAAGAAAAAATTTCTGGCGAGGACAAGGCTCCCTGTTGCCAGAGGACTTTCATAATATCCAGTTCGGCATCAGTGATTGCAATTGTTTTTTGCATGGCGTTCGCTCCTTTGGTATTGTAGTTTACAACTGTAGACTAAATTTAGTTTACAATATTAGTCTCAAGTTGTCAATTGCAAATAAAATCAGAATAAAAAACAACGTGCCGCTAATGAAAGCAAGTGGCACGTTGTTTTTTGTTGATGCTTTTTATCTATCCTTTTCTGATTTTGCAAAGAAGTAAGTTCCGAGTACGAGGCAAACAACAATCATTGCCGCGATCACGATAACATCGAGCATTGGATTAAACAACACCACGGTTGCATACTCGGGTGTTCCTGCATAAACAACACAGCGTACAAGGTCAAGACAGTAAGTCATTGGCATGATGCGGCTTAAAACAAACAAGACGCCGCTTGAATTGTTAATCGGAATGATGGCTCCCGAGAGAAACATTTGTGCCATCGGAATCATAGTGACCACCATGTTGGCAACTCTTGTGCTTTTGATTAGTCCAATCACAATCATTGCCATCGAACCAGCCGCAAGGCAAATGATTGGGGAAAGTGCGAATATACAAATCCATTGTGTAACACTTAAGGCGATGCCCATGAACATGCCCACAATCATGGTGCCAAACATGCCAAGGATGGCAGAAAACGATGAGCCGACAATCTTGCCGATTACGATGGAGTATCTTGATACAGGCGAGATTAACATTTCTTGTGTAAAATCGGTGGTGTGATCTTCAACCAGCGAGGAGATTCCCATGGTTGTCATCATAAACAACATATTGACAAGCATACCAATCATCATAAACTGTCCGTAGTTAAAGCCAAGACCGCTTGCCATGTTTTGTGCCAGACTTCCCCCGAGCATTCCCATCATGACAAGTGGCATCGCAAGGCTCACAATCAATACAGCGGGCGATTTAAACAACAGGGTGATGTCACGTGCCGCAATGGGTACAATTGCATTGAGTTCGAGATAAATCTTGGATTGTTTTCTTTGCAATACGAGTGTACTCATGCTGCTTCGCCTCCTGTTCTCATTAGGTATTCCACATAGGCGTCCTCAAGAGTTGGCTCTTGAATTTTAAGAACAGTCAGTTCGGTTTTGATGTGTGCAATAATATCTTGTGGAGTTTTTTCTTGGTAAGGCACAATGATATGGCCGTCAACTCGGTGGAACAAGTTCATGTGAGAAAGTTCAGAAACAAGCTGTCCACGATTGTCAGCATCAAGAACCAATTCTTGCTTGAGCAAACTCTGCTTCATTTCATCAGGAGAGCCTGAAATTGCAATTTGCCCTTTGTTGATGATGCAAACTTTATCCACGTGCTCGGCTTCGTCAATGTAGTGAGTGGTCAAAAATACGGTTGTGCCAGACTCTTTTCTTACGGTGTTGATATATTCCCACAGGCTGCGGCGGCTTACCGCATCAAGTCCTTGTGTTGGTTCGTCTAAGAACAGAACTGCCGGTGTATGAATGAGACTGCGGATGATCTCAAGCTTACGCTGCATACCGCCAGACAACTTTTTGATTGGCTTAAACAATGCATCTTGAATGCCCACGATTTCCGCCAAATCCATCACACGTTTTCTGTAAAACGCTGGCATCATTTTAAAACTGGGTCGATAACCGCACATTCCATATAAGCAAGCATGGAAGCGAATGTTTTCTTCCGCCGATAGTTGCAAGTCAAGGCTTGGCTGTTGAAAGATAATACCCACCTTTTCACGAACGTTCTTCGCTTCTTTTTCCACATCGAATCCAGCGATTGTTACGTTGCCTGATGTTTTTGAGAGTGTGGTAGTGAGTATTGATATGGTTGTAGTCTTTCCGGCACCGTTTGGTCCGAGGAAAGCGAAAAATTCGCCCTCGTTTACGCCGAAGCTTACGCCCTTGACTGCGGGAGTTTTTGATTTATCATATTTTTTGATGAGGTCGTTTACTTGTATAATTGACATATTGTATTCCTCCGTTTTAGGTTTAAGTTGTTTTGCTGATGGGGTAATAATAACCCTCTTACTTAAACGGAGATTAAACCGAAGTTAAACGCAGTGTAAACAAAAAACAAATTACGCAATGGATAAAACAACTCGAAACGTTGTTCCTATCTGGTGTTCGCTGTGCAAAACGATTGTGCCGCCATGCAAGTTCACAATTTTTTTTGAAAGTGCAAGCCCAAGTCCGTTGCCGCCAAGGCTACGATTCCTTGACTTATCCGCTTTATAAAATCTCTCAAAAATATGAATTTGATCCTCTGGTGCAATTCCTATTCCATTATCAGAAACTTCACAGATGATTTCTCGCTCGCTTTTTGTAAGCGAAACTTTTATTTCGCCGTCTTGTTGTGTAAACTTAATGGCGTTGTGCAAAAGATTAATCCAAACTTGGTAGAGTAGTCCTTCATCGCCGCTAAAAGTAACTTTATCAAGCGACAACACAATATCAATGTTTTTTTCGCTCCACTGAGGTTCCAACATCAAAACGGCGTTTTCAATTTGCTTATGAAGTGGAAAGGGCGCATTGCCAATCGGCTGGGTGTTGTTCTCAAGACTTGATAGCTTAAGTAAATTTTCGCTTAATTTGGAGAGTCGTTTGCTCTCGGTTTCGATTACATCTATATAATGTTTACGCTGTTCTGGCGAAAGATTGTCGTTTCGCAGCAGTTCTGCAAAGCCGCTAATCGAGGTTAGGGGGGATTGTATCTCGTGCGAAACATTCGACACAAAATTCTGCCTTAGGTTTTCAAGTGAGCCAAGGTCTTTCGCCATTTGATTGATGGCGGTGGTAAGCTCGATGTACATTCCTTTTCCTTCTAATAAAACGTCAAAGTTTCCATGAGAGATTTTTGTTAGTGCGTCAAGGACTTCATCAAAATGTTCGTTGCGTCCATCGCCGTGGAACAATTGAATTATCCGAACGCTGATGCCAAAAATTAAGAACCCGACACCGGAGGTTAGCAAGAACGAAACCATTGCAGGAGGCGTGGTATTCGTTGAAAAAACGTACTGCATCAATAAATAAGCGATGGTAAAACAAACAGCCAGTGAAAACGTGACCAAAACGATGCCGACAAACACACGTGTTTTTGTCATGCAATCACCTCAAGTCTGTAACCAAGCCCACGAATGGTTGTAATCTTAAAATGATATTGGTCGGGCGGGTACCTCTCTCGCAAGCGGTTGATGTGAACGTCAAGTGTCCGTTCGTTTCCCTCGAAGTCATAGCCCCAAACATCTTCGATAAGCTGGTCACGGGTAAGTGTTTTGCCTGCCACACTCCCGAGTTTAAAAAGCAGTTCAAATTCTTTCATGGGAATATCTGTTTGCACGCCATTTGCAACTGCCGCATAACTGGATTTGTCCAGTGTGAGAATACCAATCTGCACCGTTTGAGCCGAGGCGATTTTATATCGTTTAAGCAGAGCCTTTACACGAATCACAAGTTCCATTCCCTCGAATGGTTTCGTCAGGTAATCGTCGGCACCAAGCTCGAAGCCTTTTACTTTTTGCGAAAGCTCGGCTTTAGCGGTCAACATTAAAATGGGTAAATCCTCGTAGTATTTTCGTGCATGGCGGCAAAACTCAAAGCCGTCCATGTCGGGCATCATTAAGTCGAGTACACAAAGCTCGATTTTTACATCCCCAAGTTTTGTGAGTGCCTCGCGTCCATTTGAAGCTTCTTCAATTGCGAACCCCTCATTTTTAAGCAAGGTGCCTGTCAATTCTCGTATGTATGGATCATCGTCAATTACCAATATGGTTGGCATGAAGCCACCTCCTGTTTGCTTAAGTTGTACATATAAGCTTACCCTATTTTATCTATAATTTCAATGACAGAACATGTTTTTTAAAACTTCACTTCCCGAATTTTTTTAGTGATATATGGATTGCATATTGTTTGGTTGTGGTGGCTATGGTATACTCAAGCTGTTAATTTGCGTAATCTGAAAAAAACATCAGTTTTTTTTGACATAAGTCGTGGCTAGTTTTATTTGTCGAATATTTATAGTAACTCATTGGAAAGAGGGATTTGGATGAAATTTACGATGAAAACGAAATTGATTGCATTTTTAGTCTCGGCGTTACTTGTTTCAGGTGCCATGGGATTTATAGGTTTTTTTAATCTATTGGCTCTTAAACAAATAGTTAACTA
>JAVBKL010000141.1:0-3273 GCA_031554055.1 Eubacteriales bacterium
AAGTGTTGATATTAAAAGTTTAAAAGTGCAAATTTTAAATGGGTCGAACATATCAGGACTTGCAAGTAGTGCACAAACAAGATTAAAAAATGCAGGCGTTAAAGGCAGTGAAATTGGTGATTACGGTGGCACACAAAAAAAGTATACACGTATAGTCACAAAGACCGCTGGGGTTGCCAGTTTATTTAAACCATACTTTGACGAAGTGCAAGAAGAAGTTGATTCACAGCTTCCACAAGGCTTTGATGTAGTCATCATCATCGGCACAGGCCAAAAAGAATAGGGGCTATTTATGAATTCATTTGCACTTAAAATGGTTGCACTTCTTACGATGATAGTCGATCATATTGGATATGAGTTTACGAGTGTATTTAACACCATGTTTCTACGGCAAATTGGCCGTGTGGCGATGCCTATTTATTGTTTCTTGATAGCCGAAGGGTGTAGGAAAACCAGCAACCTTAAAAAGTATTTGCTCAGACTTGGTATGTTTGCATTCATATCGGAGATTCCCTTTGACTTGTTTGCATCGAGAAAGGTTTTTTGGTTTGAACATCAAAATGTGTTCTTCACATTGTTTCTTGGTGCGGCGGCAGTTTTTGTATATGAAGAATTTAAAAAGCGAATTGATGAGAGTGTTGAAGGCAAAAAGGGAATCTATCTGTTTATGGCAGCAGTGATTAGCCTTTGTTCCATGTCTCTTATAGCTTACCTTTTGAAGACCGATTACGATATTTATGGCGTAGCGGCAGTGTTTCTTTGCTACTTGGCAGAACACAAGGTTCTTCGGGTGCTCAATGTATTGATTGTTTTTATCGCATTCTACCACAGCCAAGTGTTTTTTATGATTGGTGCAACAGTTGCTTGTTTGCTCATGCTCTGCTACAATGGAAAACGGGGTCCTTCTTTTAAGTATTTATTTTATGCGGCATACCCTGTACACTTGCTAATCATTTATGCATTTTATAATTTTATATATTTAAAATAGTTTTTGGCAATAATTTTCTTTACAAAACGCACGTGATAATATATTATGTAAAAGCGTTCAAACAAAACGAGATATTTAGGAGGATATTATGATTCAAATCAGTGAAGTAAACATCATCAGTGTTGACAAGAGTGAGGAAGTATGGGCAATTGAAGGTGAAATCATTTTTGAGAGTGTGTCAACACCGTTTTCAGTAAACTATACGCCAGACTATGATGAGTTAGAAGACCTAGAGATTGAAATTAATCCAGGCAATTACGATAAATCATTATTAAAAGAAATGATTGCAAACGCAGCACAAGATTTTGACGAGTAAATAGCGAGTAAAAAAAATGAGGACATACTATCGAATGGATAGTATGCCCTCATTTTGTTTAATGCAAATATTTTTTCAGTTCCGTCATCAGCTCTACATTATTTTCAGGTAAGAGAATACAGAACCGTAGAAAGCTCTCATCCAAGAATGGAAAACTGGAAGCATCCCGAATCAATAAATTCTTTTTTAATAATTCAGCGGTGATAAACGATGATTTTATGTTTTCATCCAAAAACTTAACCAATATAAAGTTGCTTTGGCTCTCATAAAATTTGACCGATGGTATTTTTTCAAGTTCCCGATAAAAGAACTCACGTTGCTCAATCATTAATTGTTTTGTTTGAGCGATGAACTCGGAATCAGTAAACATTTTTTCGCCAGCAAGACTGCTCAAAATATTGACAGACCAAGGGTCTTTCTTGCTCAATACTTGTGAATTTATCTCTGTATTGCTACACATAGCATATCCGAGTCTAAGCCCTGGGACAGAAAAGAACTTGGAAGTACCCCTTATGGTGAAAAGATTTTTATAAATGGGAATCAGCTCAGTGGATACAATTTCCTTTGTAGCAAACTCGGCGTAGGTTTCATCCACCATGACCATGATGTTGAGTGGGGTGCAGTGCGTAAGAATCGTGGCAAGCTCATCTTTGGTCAAACTAGAACCTGTTGGGTTATTCGGATTACAAATGACAAGCAACTGAATGTCATTGCCCAATGCACCAAGGAGTTTGTTCATGTCCAAAACAAAATTATTTTCTTCAAGCAACGGAAACTGAATCGTCTCACATCCAAGCTTTGCTAATTCATGCTCATACTCCGAGTAGGCAGGAGAAATCACAATTGCTTTTTTCGGGTTAACCGATTTGATGAACAGTGAAATCAATTCTGTCGAGCCGTTGCCCACCATAATAAACTCGCTACTTACACCAGCGTAGCTTGCAATGCTCTCTCTTAATTTTTGGTACGTAACATCAGGGTAACGTGTTACGGCACTAACATTGCCGATAATCGTATCGAGAACGGCTTTGGGGGGACCCAGCGGATTTACGTTTCCGCTAAAGTCCTTGATCAGCTCTTTTTTTATGCCGTATTCTCTTTCAATGGCGTCTAAATTTCCGCCATGTTGGTTAAACACAAAATCACTCCGTTCTGATTGCGGATAATGCACTAAGCTTCATGGCACGGTTTGCTGGGAAGTAACCAGCGACAATGCCCATGATGGTAGAAAATAAGATTGCCAACCCACAAAGTTCTGGGGTGATTAGAGAAACAGTAGTCTGCATAGAAAATTCGTTGATGGAGGAAAGCAGTTGAACGCCAGAGGTGTTGATAAAGTGTGAAACAGTCACACTGATCAAAACACCAAACAAACCTCCTAAGAATCCAATGAGTGCGGCTTCGGTCAAAAATAGTTTTTTAATGTCCTTTATGGAAGCACCAATCACTTTCATAATGCCTATTTCTCTGGTACGTTCATAAATAGCCGTTACCATCGTATTTGTAATGCCGAGAGTGGCTACCAGCAAGGATACAGCACCAATGGTTGCCAGTAAACTCTGCAAGCTGTTGGCGATGTTCTTCATGGACTCTAGGCTCTGCGAAGGCATATCACAAGGATACCCAATTTTATCAAGCTGCGCCTTCACTTCCGTTACCGTTTCAAGACTTGAACACTTGACAAGCACTGTATCAAAGTTTTTGTTTTTTGCCGTGTCTCTTGTGCCTTGGTTGTATCCGTATGATGCGGATTGGGCCTGTTGCCAACGCTCTGGCTCGTCACGTAATTGACGCACTTGGTTTATATCCATAAAAATGCTGTAGTCGTTTCGATAGTCTTTTGGTTCAAGCACACCCACATTTTTAATAGAATAAATCTTGCCAGGAATTGCCTTGTCGTCAGTTTCATATCCAGCCATTTGGCTAAAGTAGTTCCAGTCATAGGTAACTTTTAAATTTCTCATTTCCA
>JAVBKL010000125.1:0-3195 GCA_031554055.1 Eubacteriales bacterium
ACCTGAAAGAATTATTAATCCTCTTATTAAAAGCAGAAAAGCAGGGCTTAATATAACTTCAAGCCAGATAGAATCACATCTTTTATCAGGTGGTAGAGTTGATAATGTAGTTGATGCACTTATTGCGGCACATAGAGCAAATCTTGAACTTACTTTTGAAAAAGCAGCAGCAATTGACCTTGCGGGCAGAAATGTTTTGGAAGCTGTTAAGATGAGTGTAACACCTAAAATTATAGAAACACCTTGGATTTCAGCGGTTGCTATTAATGGTATCGAAGTTAAAGTAATTGCAAGAGTAACAGTTAGAGCAAACCTTGGAAGGCTCATTGGTGGAGCAGGTGAAGAAACAATTATTGCCAGAGTAGGCGAGGGCATTGTGACGACTGTTGGCTCTTCTCAAAGCCATAAAGAAGTTCTTGAAAATCCAGATAGAATTTCGCAAACTGTTTTGAGTAAGGGTCTTGACCTTGGTACTGCTTTTGAAATTTTATCCATCGATATTGCTGATATTGATATCGGACGCAACATTGGTGCTCACTTACAGATTGAACAAGCAGAAGCAGATAAACAAATTGCTCAAGCGAGAGCCGAAGAACGTAGAGCAACTGCGATTGCTCACGAACAAGAAATGATTGCTCGTGTGCAAGAGATGCGTGCAAAAGTTGTTGAGGCGGAAGCGAGACTTCCAGAAGCGATTTCTGTTGCACTCATGAACGGAAATATCGGCATCATGGATTATTACAATTTACAAAACAAGCTTGCTGATACAAAAATGCGTGAAGGTATTTCCAAAATTAGCGGACTTGATGTGGCAGTTAAATCGGGAAACCAAAGTAAGTAGTATAAAAAATTAATTTTTCAAAAGCCACAGATATTAATTGAAACTTGATTAATGTCATGTGGCTTTTGTTTATTCGGGGTGAGATTATGATTAAAGCAATGATTGTTGACGATGAAAGCAGTATAAGAAGTGTCCTTAGAAAAGCACTGGAGAGCTTTGGTGGCATAGAAATTCTAGCCGAAGCAAAAGATGGAAACGAAGCGGTTGAACTGGTAGAAAAATTACGCCCCGATTGTGTCTTTATGGATGTGGAGATGCCAAACTGTGATGGGGTATTAGCTGCAAGGAAAATGCTTGATATAATTCCGAAGCTTATGATTGTGTTTATTACCGCACACCAGCAATATATGCCGCAAGCCTTTGAGCTTTACGCTTTTGATTATATGGTTAAGCCGTTTAAGTTAAACAGGCTAAAAGAAACGGTACAACGGATTCAAACGCTAGTAGAAAATATCGAACCAGAGCAAAGTTTTATGTTTAAAACTCGTGATGGCAATGTGGTGTTAAGGGCAGACGAAATTTTTATCATAGAACGTGAGAGCAGACAAACCGTCATTATCACTGCAAGGGGCAAACAAATTGTAAACGAAACGCTCACAGAGCTATCGGATCGGCTGCCTGCAAATATTTTCTTGCGGAGCCATAAGTCATACATTATTAATATTTCGCATATAAAGTCAATCATTCCTTTTGGACGGTGGACTTATCTGGTAAAATTTAATATAATAAAGGAAGATGCCTTGCTTAACAAGGAAAAGGCGAAGGAACTAACACAGTTTTTTGAAACATAAAAATACAAAATGTGCGTCTAAATGGTACGGATGTATTGCATAACTTGTAGTATTATGATATTGTGATGATACTATAATTTGGGAGGTTTTAATATGCAAAAAGTCACGTTTACATTTGCTGGGCAGGAATCTGCAGAAATGGCTCAAAAGTTCTACACATGGTTTGTTGATGGAGGTTTGGAAGACCAAGTAATTGATACGCTTACAGAGATGGGACCATCACGTGTTGACGTTATTGAGATTGACAACGACAACTTTGAAATCGTTCTAGGGTGCTCGTATCAAGATCGAGAAGAATAAATCCAAAACATTGTTATACAATTAGGGGTATAAAATACAACAAGAGGAGGGTTTAAATGGAAAATATTGTGAAAAAAGTAATTGAGTTGATGACTGTGCAGACGCAAAAGCCAGCTGTTCGGTTTGTTATGGAGAGAAACCACACAGGGATCTTTGACAGCAAGATTGGTGGCAAAGCCTATCTTCCAGCAGATGCAGAATACCCTTATGATCGAGCCATCGGCTGTGAGAAAAATCCACTTGTGCTTTTAGCTCAAATAAATCTTGACCGCTTGCCGCCCTATAAAGACTATCCTCAAAAGGGCATGTTACAGTTTTTTATTACAGCAAATGATGATTATGGAATAGATTGGAATGATCATGCAAGCAGCATAAGTTCTCGTGTCCTATATTACAGCGATATTATTTATGATGAAAGTAAATTGAAGGAACCGCCAGAGATTGCATATGATGAAGAGCACGTGCCGTTCCAACATGAATTAAGTATTCACTTTCAATCCTGCCAAGTTCCAATTAACTCATTATCTGATTACATAGGTGACGCCTATGCCAAAGCACTTGAGACACTTGGCGTAGAACCTTCTGATGTTACGAATGAACAAGAAACGGAAATTTTAAATGCGTTTGGATACTCATTTACCGGCCTTTGCGATAATTTGAATTATTGTCAGGGCGATCCAACCCCAGAAGTATATACAGAGTTGCTTATTCAAATTGATAGCGATTGCGATGGCGAGTTGGAAATCATGTGGAAAGACGCTGGAACCGCTCATTTCTTTATAGAGCCCAAAAAGCTAACTTCTCGTGATTTTACTACCACATATTATCAGTATGATTGCGGTTGATCAGTAACAAGAACAAGAGTGGTTTAAAAAAATATGGTTAAGTAAGGTCGCAGGGGAATCTTGCGACCTTTTTCAGTATATAATATTAATAATTCCTTTTGAACGATAGACTTATCTCGTAAAATTTAATATAATAGAAGGAAGATGCTTTGGAACTTAAAAGTTCTAATAAATAAAATTTCAAACAGGAGGCAAGATATGAACAACCCTTTTATAAAGGACAATTATTTGTTACCTGTTGTTTCTCTTAACAAGTTTAAGTTATGTGGACTTGGCGAAATTCCTTTAAGAGCAGATATTGAAGGTAAATATGCACTTGATTTGGTTTCGGCAGCTTTTTTTAACGAGCGGCTTGATGCTTTTTTTAATGAACTTGGAATTATTCAGTTTAACGCTGGCAGATATGCAACCTTCCTGG
>JAVBKL010000253.1:0-2961 GCA_031554055.1 Eubacteriales bacterium
AAGAAAGATTGACACAGCCTCAGGGAACTTTTCTTTTACTTGCAATGCACCGTTTACATCAATTTCTAAAACAACTGCTTTGCCTTTTAAAATTTGCTCCAACACGTACGAACGTGGGGTGCCGTAATAATTTCCACAGAAAGCGGCGTGTTCCAAAAAGTCGCCTTGTTTTCTTCGCTCATTAAAATCCTCTACCGTGCAGAAAAAGTAATCTCTTCCGTCCACTTCACCTTCACGCATCTTACGAGTTGTCATAGAAATCGAAAGTGCATAGTTTAAGCTTGGGTCAAGTTTTTTTACAACTGTGCCTTTACCCGATCCCGAAGGTCCAGATATGATCACAAGCATACCTTTTCTCTCTTGTACACTGCTCATTATTGCCCTCCTTTTAAGATATTAAACACTACTCAATCTAACTACAAACTATCGTTATTATCTTCATAGGAGTTATCACTGTCTTTAATAAGTATCCTGTTTGCCAATGTTTCTGGTTGCAGTGACGATAGAATTATGTTTCCGCTGTCCGTAATAATAACAGCCCTCGTTCTTCTTCCATGGGTTGCGTCAATTAAAATTCCACGTTCTCTGGCTTCTTGAACGCTTCTTTTTATGGGTGCCGATTCTGGGCTAACAATCGCAACAACTCTATTCATCATAACAATATTACCAAACCCTATATTGATGAGTTTTATTCCACTCACACAAAAGCCCTGCCCATCATTCTATATTTTGCACTTGCTCTCTAATTTTTTCCACTTCGCTTTTTAAAGAAACAACCAATTGTGTAATCTCAATATCATTAGATTTTGAACCGATGGTGTTAACTTCTCGGTTCATCTCCTGTACCAAAAAGTCAAGCTTTCTGCCTATTGCATCGTTCTCATTCAAAATATCATCCAGTTGCTTTAAGTGGCTTGAAAGTCTTGTAAGTTCTTCATCCACACAAGTCCTATCCGCAAACACGACCGCTTCTGCTAGAATTTTATTCTCATCAATACTCGTATTTTCAAGAACTTCTTCTAACTTGGCACGAAGCCTTGCACGATAATCCGCAACTACACTCGGCGCACGTTCAGAAACTTTTTGCGTAAGTTCCTTAATCACTTCATTTTTTACAAGTATATCGTTTTTGAGCGACTCACCTTCTGCTTCACGCATAGCAACAAAATTGGATAGCGCATTTTTTAAAGCTGGCTCCGCACATTCCCATATTTGCAAAAGTGCTTCATCGTCTATGATATTTTTTTCAACTTCAATAATATCAGGACAACCTAAAATCGTAGCGATAGTAATTTTATCATTCAATTGATAAATCTCATTTAACTCACGCATTCTGTCTACATAGGCATCTGCAAGTGGTCTGTTTAACTTAATTTTTATATCATCTGATGACTGCGTTTCCATCTGTATGTAAACATCAATCTTGCCCCTCGATGCAAACTTTGAGACTTGTTTACGAATCTTCTCTTCAAATGGGTTAAGAACCCGTGGCAATTTGATGGTTATATCATTATATCGGTGATTGACTGATTTTATTTCTACAACAAATTTTCTATTATGTAACGTAAATTCGCCACGACCGTAACCAGTCATGCTTTTTAACATACAAAGACCTCCAAAATCATACGTCTCAGAAATATTTACAATTCTTTCTATTATATATGAACAAAATACCCAAGTCAAGAAAAAACAACTATATGGTCACGCCAAACGCATGAATGTCTATTCCAAGTAAAGCAACCAATTAAGAATTTTAAAAACAATACTATTTCAAAGTGCCATCAATTTTTCAAGGTACTGCTCTACATTAAAACTAATCATATAACGCTTTCCCTTTAAACTAATGTTCTTTTGACCTACATCCAACAACTTTAGTGTATTGATGGCAACCTTTTTGATGATATTCAAATTAAAAGCAGCTTCTTTGTCTATCGTATGGTTTGCATCTTCATGGAAAGTCACATCTAAGTGCCAGTGATAACTTTCAACCATCCAATGCCCACGTATAGCACGAGCCATTTCTTTAACATCCAGTGATAGGCTACTGATGAAATATCGTACTTCCGTTTTGATTTCGCTATTCTTGGTAATTGTGTTTTTAGTCATAGCTATCGACTTTAGACCTGACCAGTCTTTCTTCTGTTCTAACCATGATATGTCCTCTGTCTGCCAATACTCCCGCTTTTCTATACATCCATGTGCTTTCTCAACGCTCTTTGTATAGGCACAGCATGACAGTAGCTTTGCATCTTCAAAGTATAGTTTCACATCATTATGCAGATTTCCTTGATTACCTTTTAATGCCAGTACATAATCTGCACGTTTTTTTCGGATTTTTTTAACTATTTCCGTTTGTGTACCCATGGCATCTGTGGTGATGATATGTCCCTTTACGTTTAAATCGTCCAATAAATCAGGTATTGCTGTGATTTCATTAGACTTCTCATCCACTCGCTTTTGACCTATACAAAATCCATTTTCGTCCACAGCACTTACAATGTGGTTTGCTTTTTGCGTAGCTGTTCCATTTCCTCGTTGCGTTTTACCGTCTATTGCAAGTAGTCTTTTAATCTTTTTGCCTCCATTACCAGACATGACCTCATTCCATCGCTTTTGAAAACTCTTTAAAAATTCTGGAGATACCATCGTAAATACTCTTTGGATTGTGTCATGCGACGGTATTCCATTGGGCAGTTCCAAGTATTTGCGAAGAAATTTTTCATTGGCTACCGCAAAGTAATATATTTCTATCCACTCATTCGCATTTGCAAGGCAAGCGAAAAAGACGATTGCTATTATATCCGCCATCTTGTGCTTTACCTTTTTCTTTTGTCTTAAATCAATTACCATTCCTAAATGTTGCATTATGTTATTCAATATAATCATCCCCTTTGGATTAATTATACCTTATTTTTCCTTTAAATTAAATCATGCGTTTGTCGTGGCTTACCAGCTACACTT
>JAVBKL010000232.1:0-2966 GCA_031554055.1 Eubacteriales bacterium
TTGAAACAAATCTTTGACTTGTTCTGACTGCTTTATATCAACTACGGCAATACCGCCCTTTATTTCATAACCATATGGCGTATGAGCCATCTACCTCGCCATCCTTTCTCTAAGCGTAAGACCGCATTTTAATCTGAACCCGATGTCTGTCGGTGAAAAAACAGTTATTCCTAAAACAAATTTTTGAAATAGTGCTTCGTCAAATTCTTTTATAATACAACTGTTTTTCGTTAGGTATTGATTTAATTCTTGAGCCTCGCTAATAAGACTCTTTTTTCCATCAACATCGTTTTCCAATGCTGACCGTTGCTCCTTTAGTTTTGAAAACTCAGTCATTAGGATGTTATAGTTCTCATTAAAAAGAGCAGGCTCTAGGTAACCGCCAGTCATAAGACTGGTCAGCACCTTAACCTGCTCTGAATTTTCTTGTATCAAGCTTTCAATTTCATTCAACTTTGCAAAGACGCCATCTTCATCTATCATACGAAGATCTTCAATAAATGGCTTCATAACAACAGTTCTTCCAACAGACAGTTTAGTCATCATGGTAGCAAAAGCTAATTTTATATTGTCTTCTCGAATATAAATCATGGAGCAATCCTTGGAGTTGCTTGATATATGTTTATTGCAACACCAAGCGATATATTGCCCATATTTATTGGCTTGGTGAATCCTTCTCTTAAATGTGCTACCACATTCACCGCAGATGATAATCCCCGAAAAAATATATCGTTTCGAATACTTTCCTATGCCTTTGTCAACGCCTTTTTCTTTACCACGTTGCTCTACAATTCGTGATGCTAATTCAAAATCATCTCGGCTAACAATTGCCTCGTGATGATCCCGTATATAATACTGTTCTTTTTCACCGCTATTGTAATGCCTTTTAAATTTGTCATCAGTGTAAGTTTTTTGAAATATAACATCTCCTACATATTTCTCATTTGATATGACACCACGAATAGTTGTCGCTGACCAATTTATTCCTCTAAGTGGTTTTATTCCGTCAGCATTTAGCCCTAATGCAATCGCTCTTGTTCCTTTGCCTGCAAGCGTTTCTGCAAAGATACGCTTGACAATCTCGGCTTGCTCTATGTTTGGAATGAGCATGCCATCTTCGCTATCGTAACCATAAGGTGGCTGAGATAGTTTAAAAGTACCATTTTGAAAACGCTTTTTTATACTCCACTTGCTATTTTCGGAAATAGAGGTAGATTCATTTTCAGCAAGACTGCTCAAAATTCCAAGTATCAATTCGCTTTCCATGTTGCGAGTGTGAATATTTTCTTTTTCAAATAATATTGCGACACCAATTTCAGAGAGTCTACGCACTATTTCCAAACAATCAGTAGTATTTCTTGCAAAGCGGCTTATAGACTTAGTTATGACAAAATCAATTTTGCGATGCTCACAGTCCATTAGCAAATGTAAAAGCTCGTTTCGATTTTCTTTTTTCGTGCCAGAAATTCCTTCATCGCAGTACATACCCACAAACTCCCAATCAGAGTTTGCTTTGACATAACTCTCGTAATGTTGTTTTTGTGCCTCAAGGCTTGCAAGCTGATCTTCACTACTTGTGGACACCCTGCAATATACCGCTGTTTTTAATTTTGCAGTTGATGGCGCATAATCATTTATAGCATTGATTTTTGTAACTTTTCGCATATTTTTCACCTCCTATGGTGTCACATGATAGCTCTAAATGCTTGCAATAGCAAGCTCTTTACGCCATAAGTTGCGCCAGTTTTGGTGAAAAAGATTTACGGTTAAGTATGTCGATTTTACAGAATTCCTCTTTTGTTATAAATCCTACATCAAGCATTTTCTGAAGCATTTTCAATGATAAATAATAATTAAGCTCATTATTAAATTGCTCTTTAGACATAGCAAGCCCTCCTCGAAGTAAAGAAGCTCTCCAACCACCGAAGAGCCTCCTTTGTATATCCATTAACTGTGTTACATTAATAGTCTACTCATATTTGATATAGCCATCAAATCCCGATGATTTAAGCTTTTTTAGTATATCATCAGCGTTGGCTTTGGCTGAATATGCCCCGACCTGCACTCGGTACAGTTTGTTATTGTCGTGTTGGGGAGTTGGAGCAGGCGCAACATAAAGTGCCTTTTTAACCGCCGCTCTGAACGTATCCATATTCTCACCATGCTTTGGAAACCAGTGCATCACATCGCCATGATTACTGGCAATGCCTTTTTTGTAGCCCTCGCTGTGACAGATAACATTAGTTTCATTAAGACCGTACTGTTTGCAGAGCATGGCACAAAGTTCCACTGCGTTTTGCCATACTTTTCGGAAGTAGGCTTCCTGTGCGGCAACATCATAGCCAGTCATTACGTTATTTACGTATTTAAAGCCTGCAGGCTCACAAATTTCAAATCCAATATGTGTATCGTTTGCCGAGCCACCTGCGTGCCAACCACGATGATTCCAAGGCAAATATTGACATACACCAGAATCATCAACGAAAGCGTGAACACAAACCTGTCTGTCCATTTCTCCTGCCTTATAGGATTTATTCCATCTGTCAAACCACGCCGCCGCCAATACGCTTGGGGTAGCAGTGCTGTGTACCATAATCCCTTTTGGCTTAATTGTTTGTCCTGCTGTAAAACAGTCGTTACGTGTCATGAGTTTAGTTATCAGATTCATCATCATTGCCTCCTTTGCTTTTAAGCTGTGCAAGTATATTCTTTAATTTTTGTGGTACTGGCAGACCGATAAGACCTGCGTTTTCAATAATGCTGATACCCTCATTGGAGATATAAAAAAAGATGACTGCTGTCCTAAACACAGAGCCATCTCCAATGAATTGTTTATCAACCATATTTCCAATCCCAACAAGGGCAAAAATCAGAACTTTCTTAAAAATTCCTTGAAATCCGATTTCACTCGAGACTTCCTTTTTAATGATTGCTACCATTAAACCTGTTGCGTAGTCGATTATCAC
>JAVBKL010000152.1:0-14817 GCA_031554055.1 Eubacteriales bacterium
GGCGGCTGATTATTCGCTCATAACAAAATTGCTATCCGAACTCAAAGATGCTGCAGAAACATATGAGATCACATTGTGTGAGGATATAGTTAAAAAATTAAGCTCCGAGAAACAAAAGTTAGTGAAAGATATTGATTTTAATAGCTTATATACTTCGGTTGTAGATGCGATTGATTCTTATGACTTTGATCCAATCGTTGAAATTGTTGATAAATATTTGGAAAGTAGAAAATAACATGGGGGTTTCTAAAAATGAGTAAAAAAGAAAATACGGTATTAATAGTGGATGATGGTAAGCCAAATATAGATGCCATGCGTCTTATATTAGAAGATAAGTACAACATAAGAATTGCTTTAAATGGTGAAGCGGCACTTAGAAATTTAGAAATGGTTAAACCTGATCTAGTGCTACTGGACGTTATGATGCCAGGTATTGATGGTTTTGAAGTTTTGGCAATTATGAGAAAGAACCCAGAGTGGACGCATATACCAGTTATTTTTATAACAGGTGACACAGACTCTTATAGCGAAGAGCGTGGATTGCTTATGGGTGCGGTTGACTATGTAAGAAAGCCATACAACCCTGATATAGTCTCGATAAAAGTGCGAAACGCCATTCTAAATAAAATGCACAGGGATTCACTTGAGCGATTGGTAGAAAAAAGAACGGCAGAGCTTTCGCAATCTCGTGAAGCGATTATCATTGGAATGTCACTTCTGGCAGAGGGACGTGACCAAGGTACAGGCGAGCATATTCAAAGAATGAAAAACTACTCGGCAATACTCGCTAAAAAAATGAATGAGTTGTATCCAGATATAATATCAGTGGAGGAAGTTAAGAATATAAATTTAATGTCACCTCTTCACGATATTGGTAAAGTAAGTATCCCCGACGCAATTTTGCTTAAAAACGGAAAACTTACGTTTGAAGAGTTTGAAGAAATTAAAAAACACACCGTGTTTGGTGCAGAAATTTTGAGAAAAACAGATGAAATTCAAGGTAGTTCAGAATCTCTGGTTACAGCGATAGAAATTGCAGAATCGCATCACGAAAAGTTTGATGGATCAGGTTATCCACATGGGTTGGCAGGAGAAGCAATTCCGTTCTCAGCACGAATTGTTGCTCTTGCAGATATTTATGATGCTCTAACGAGCGAGAGACCATATAAAAAAGCATTCACGCATGAAGAAGCCTCTGATATAATTTTAAAAGGTGACGGAAGAACAGAGCCGCATCATTTTGACCCACGTGTTCTTGAAGCGTATAAACAATCGGCAAATGAGTTTATAGAAATCTCGAAAATAAAGTAGTACCATTTTATTTGCGGTAGAATAGAAAGAAAGTGAGGTTCAGATATGAAATTTTATAACATTAAAAAGTTTATTTTTAGTGTTCTGTTACTATGTCTTGTAGTTTCTGTAAACCTCACAGCGTTTGCCGAACCCGAAACCAAGAGTTTGAGCTTTACTGTACCGACGGATACACCAAATACCTTGGATCAAATCATGTACTTAGCACTCAAGAAAATAGGGTATAACATCACAATTACGGCAACTGGTATGTATTCGGCCATTACCTTAGCAAATAGCGGTGAAAAAGATGGGCTTATCGGACAAACAAAGGGTTTGGCAGACACGTATAAAAATTTAGTAAGTGTGCCAGAGTCGCTTTTTAAAGTGAATTTTGTGGTGATGGGTCTTGAAGGCAATCAGTTTAAGGCATCAAACTGGAATGACTTGAGAGGGAAAAAAGTCGGGTTTTTAACACAAAAATATTATATATTATCGCACTTGCCAAATGGTGTAGGCGAACTTGTTATAAAAGAAGATACTTCGCAGCTTTTTGATGCATTAAAAAATGGTGAAGTGGAATGTATCGTGTATGTCCAAGGCGAGGGGCAGAGGATTCCTTATCCAAAGAACTTTGTAGAATATGGCATAGTTGACACCACAGACTCTTATATTTTTTTAAATAAAAAGAACAAAGAGCTTATTCCAGAACTTGAACAAGTTTTTAAACAAATGAAAGCTGACGGAACCATTGAGAAGATACTATACGGAAAAGTAAAAATAAATGACTTAACGGAACCTACAAAGCCAGTTGTTGTCCATCTCTCATCTCTTTCGTCTGATAAAGAACGCATTGATTCGTTTCATAGAGGCTTTGACCCAATCATTGGAAAATATGCAGAACAGTATTGTTTAAACTTAAATGCAGAGTGGTTTTCTGCGGGAATTTCTAGTTCCTATATTATGGCAAGTATGTTGCGTGAGGATTTTATCGCAAGAGTGCCAGACGTTGTGGTTGTCTCCGATAACAACTCATTAAAATTTGTGAATGAGTATTATCATTTGATTTTTCAAGATATTCCCATTGTTTTCACAGGGGCTGTTTTGGAGGATGATTTAAACGACGAGATTTTGAAAAATTTTACCGGCTTAAACCAGACCATAGACGCAAAAGAAACAGTTGACCAAATGCTTAAAATTTTTCCAAAGACAGAAAATATTTTTGTAATCAACGACTACACGAAGTCAGGTAGGATTTTTTATGAGTCTGTCAAAAAACAACTCGCTCCCTACCACAACTCAATCAATATAATTTTTAATAAGAACGAGCCAATCGACGATTTGCTCGGTGAAATTAATAACTTGCCCGAAAACTCGGCGATTCTTTGCGGTGAGTATTTTACGGATTCAACCGGTAGGTTTTTCACAGTAAAGGAAAGCCAGTCTATGATTTCGTATAATGCAAATATTCCAAATTTTGGGCTATTGGACTCTAACATTGGATATGGCCAGCTTGGCGGAAAATACCCAAGTACAGAAAAGCAGGGAGCGGCGGCAGCAAATTTAGTAGTGAAAATATTGCAGGGAACCAGTGTAAGCGAGTTGCCAATTGATTATAAATCGGAGGGCATTAGCTCGTGGTTATTCGATAACACCATGCTCATGTATTATAATATTGACCCAAAGATTTTGCCAGCGGATTCAATAATAATTAACCAACATCCCGATGTGTTTAGCAAGTTTTTTATAGAATTCCTGTTGGGTGCTATTTTTATTATTGCGTTAATCGGCGTTGCGGCATTTTTCTTGTATTCAAATAATTCTTTGCAAAATGGCAATAAAAATATTATTGAGCAACAAAAAGGTCTGTACACGCAAGCAGAGGTTTCAGCAGTGGAAGCTCAAATTCTTGATGTGAAGGAACGGCTTCAATCTGTTATCGGCAGTGCTCCGATTGGGTTTGCCATTCTTAGTGGTACAACTGTTTTGGAAGTCAATGAGTCTTTTAAACGGATGATTGGCATTTTGCCGCAAACAGATATAAAGAAATATCTGGCAGAAGAAAGTGACTTAACAGTTGGCGAGAGAATTATAAAATTTAAGGCTTTAAGCGGTGCAGACATGCGGTTTGGCGTAAACATTGTTCCGATTGAGTGGGGCGAATCCAAAGCAAGTGTGATTTGGGCGATTGACATTGAGGAAACCGAATACCAAAAAGATACGCTTCTAAATATTCAAAGCGACTTGCAAAATCTTATGGAGGCACTTCCGATGGCACTGCTAATCATCGACCCTGTTACTTTGTCCATACGTTATGCAAACAAAGCTTTTCTTGAGTTTTTTGAAATACAAACGCTTGACACGGCAGTGGGCATTGATATGATGCAGTTTTGCCCAGAAAAACAACCGTCGGGCAAACGTTCGTATGACTTGCTAGAAGAACAATATAGGCAAGCGGTAAATTTTGGAAGGATAAACACGTGGGATTTTCAATATGTTCTCCCGAGTGGAAAAATTCTTGAAGTGCAGAGTACAGAGGGTGCTATTTCATATGAAGGCTCGCAAGCCATTGCAGTCATATTAAATGATATTGGCGATAGAAAGCTTCATGACCGTATGCTTAAAAACATGGTTGAAAAAGAAAAAGAAGCTAATTTACTCAAGGGCAGATTTTTAATGAACATGAGCCACGAAATAAGAACCCCGATGAATGCAATCATTGGTCTGTCTGGTTTGCAGCTCTTACGCAAAGACGAATACTCGGATGACAAAGAATTTGAATCATTTAAGAAAATTAATCAATCCGCAAAGAGCTTGCTCGCCATCATCAACAATATCTTGGATTATTCAAGAATTGAAGCGGATAAGGTTAGCTTGATTAAAGAAAAAATAGTTTTAGAAGATGCTATTTTGGATGCGGTTCGAGAAATTTTAGAAACGGCTAGTGAAAAGCAATTGAAAGTGACTGCAAAAATTGCAACGCATGTTCCGTCCGTTGTCATGGGAGATAAAACAAGGCTTGTGCAAGTGCTTAAAAACATTTTGGACAATGCAGTGAAGTTTACTGATGAAGGATTGGTTTCTTTAAACGTAAAATTAAATGAGAACAGGCGAAACATTTTTGTACTTAACTTTGAAATACAAGATACAGGAATTGGCATGAGTGAGGACAACTTAACAAAAATATTTGTTCCGTTTGAACAATTCCACAGTGAAATAAAGAATTATACTGGCACTGGTCTTGGTGCTTCTATTTCGAACGAGATTATCAAACTAATGGGCGGCACGGTAGAAATAACAAGCAAGCTTGGAATTGGCACAACGGTTAGTATAAATATTCCGTTTAGTGTTGAGGGTGTTGTTGACTTCTACAATAAAGAAAAAACTTTGGTTTTGGACTCAGGCACTAGAAGTGCAATGAACCAATACCGTTATTTCCCAAATGCAAAAGTATTGCTATGCGAAGACAATATCATTAATCAAGAAGTCGCAAAAGGTATACTTGGTATTTTTAAAATTACGCCCGATGTAGCATCAAACGGTGAGGAAGCCCTCCGTATGCTTTTGCATAAAGACTATGACTTGATTTTAATGGATATTCAAATGCCTGTGATGGACGGATATGCAGCTACAAAAATTATTAGAGCAGATAAAAAATACAATACAAAAGTACCGATTGTAGCCATGACAGGCAATACGCTGGATGAAGAGCTAAACAAATGTAAAGATGTTGGAATCAATTCGCATATTGCAAAGCCGATTAACATTGACCAACTCTATTTACAACTTGAAAAATGGCTGTAAGTGATTCGGAGGGTAAAAACATGAATTTGCGTGAAATAACAGAGCAGATTGAACGAGAGGTTTTATCTGAATATGCAGTTTTAAGTGCAGAAACAAAGGGACGTAGGCGTTCTGAACCCAAGTGCGAAATAAGAACAGAATTCCAGCGTGACCGTGACAGGATTACACACAGCAAAGCTTTTAGAAGGCTCATGCACAAGACACAGGTTTTTATAACGCCAGAGGGCGACCATTATCGAAACAGACTTACGCATACTTTGGAAGTGGCTCAAATTTCTCGTACAATTGCAAGAGCATTAAAACTGAATGAAGACTTGACAGAAGCGATTGCACTGGGGCATGATTTGGGTCATACACCTTTTGGGCACACAGGGGAAGAAGCACTCGATGCCATTTCACCCGAGGGTTTTCGACACAACGAGCAGAGTGTACGAATCGTTACCAATTTAGAAAAAGGCGGAAAAGGCCTTAACCTCACAGAAGAGGTAATTGACGGAATTTTAAACCACAGAAGCGAAGGTACACCAAAAACGCTCGAAGGTCGTGTCGTACAAATATCTGATAAAATCGGATACATAAACCACGACATTGACGATGCGATTCGTGCGGGGATTTTGTCACAAAACGATTTACCGAAAAAAAGCTTGGACATCTTGGGATATAAAACTTCACAGCGAATTAATTTTTTGGTCACAAACGTTATCACAAACAGCATGGACAAAAGTGAAGTGAGCCTTGAACCGCATGTGCAGTTTGGCATGGAAAACTTGCGTCAGTATATGTTTGAAACGGTGTACAGAAGCCAACTGCAAAAAACAGAGAAAAACAAAATTATTTATATGCTGTCCGAGCTTCATCAATATTTTTATCAGCACAAGGAAGAAATGCCAAAGGAATTTTGCGATATGATTGATGAAGGGCAAAACCCAGAGCGCGTGGTTTGCGACTACATTGCTTGCATGACAGATCGGTTTGCACTTAGGACGTTTGAAAATATTTTTATGCCAAACTCATGGAACCTGTCTCGTAATAACAATTTATAAATTAAATGCCTATGAGCTTGATGCAAAGTTTTTTGCGTCAGGCTTTTTTATTTTAAAGTATAAAAGAGGGTTTAGAAAATATATGTCGAATGATAGTAGAAAGGAGGTTGGTTCAATGTTGTATCCACAAGAAGTAATTGATGAAGTTCGCCTTGCGAATGATATTGTGGGTTTAGTCTCTTCTTATGTGCCATCTCTCAAACAAAAAGGCAATACATTCTTTGGACTTTGTCCGTTTCATAGTGAAAAATCAGCGTCCTTTTCGGTAAGCCCAGATAAGCAGTTCTTCTATTGTTTTGGCTGTGGTGCGGCAGGAAACGCAATTAGTTTCATCATGAAAGTCGAAAACTATGACTTTACTGACACGATTCGGTTCCTTGCAGATAGAGTACATTATCAATTACCAGATCGTAGTATGTCACAAGAAGCCAAGCAGAACGCCACAATAAAGGAACAGATTTTTGAGATGAATAAGCTTGCGGCACGTTTCTATTTTGATGAACTTGCTTCTGATAAAAATAGTTTGGCGAACGAATACCTCGACAAAAGAAAAATTTCATCAAAGACGAGGGTTCGGTTTGGTTTGGGGTTTGCCAGTAAAAAACGTGATGCTCTCTATAAATATTTGCAGGAGAAAGGGTATTCAACCGAAGTTATTTTAAAATCAGGGCTTGCGGTTCCGAGTAAACGGGAGGGTTTTGGCTATCACGATAGATTTATTGATCGGCTCATGTTTCCCATTGTCAATGCACAAGGGAAAATTGTTGGGTTTGGCGGCAGAATTTTAGAAAATGGTGAACCCAAATACCTAAATTCGCCGGAGACTTTGGCGTTTGAGAAAAGTAAAAATTTGTACGGAATCAATTTTGCGAGGTTAGCTAAAACAAAAAACTTAATTATTGTCGAAGGTTATATGGACGTGATTAGCTTACACCAAGCGGGGTTTGAAAACGCAGTAGCGGCACTCGGAACAGCTTTTAATTCTGAACACGTGAATCTACTAAAAAAATACGCAGATTCCGTAACTCTCATATTCGATAGCGACTCGGCAGGGGTTTCGGCAACACTTCGAGCCATTGCTGCTTTGGCACCAAGTGGAATAAAAACCAAGGTGCTAAACATCAAAGAGGCGAAAGACCCAGACGAATACATAAAGCTGTATGGCAGCGAAAATTTTGGCAATTTATTGCAAACAGCAGTTTCACATATAACATTTCAGGTTGATTGTATAAGGAAAAAATTTGATTTGAGTTTGATTGATGGCCGCGTGCAGTTTACGCAAGAGGTTGCGAAAATTTTAAAGACACTGGACAGTGCAGTGGAGCGTGAAGTCTATACAAAAGAGGTTTCCCTGTTAACCCAAATTTCTCAAAAGGCAATAGAGGAAGAAACTTCTAAGTTGATAGACAAGCCTTTGGTCGATATTAAAACTGTCAAGCGTGAAAACATAAATATTATTAAAAAGGACAAGCTTGTTCAAAAAGGCATTATTCAATTGCAAAAAGAATTAATCTCGTTGGTTGCTCAAGATGTTCGTATATATCGTTCCATCAAAGAGCATATTAAGCCAGAAGATTTGCCAGATCATACATATTCTAGGCTGCTTGCATATATTTATAGCTTACATGAAGCTTCTAAACATTGGTATGCAGCAGACGCTATCAATTTGTTTACAGAACAAGAAGATTTGCAAAAAGCAGCAGAGATATTTATTGATGTGCGTGGGTTTTCTGAAGGAATGAGTGATAAAGAAAAAGTTCACGAGGCAAGCGACATTGTTCGCAAGATCATTTTATACAACATCGACAAACAGGCACTTGGCAACACGGATTCTGAAAAATTGTTAGAGCTCATGGCGTTAAGGCGAAAAATTAACAATTTAAACATAAATTTAATCGAAAACGCCCCCAAATAAGCATTTGCTGTATTAATGTCATTTTTATGGTAAATACTGTACTTAAATTTGTTGTCCGAAACTAAAATTTACATAGGCACTTAGAAGAAAGGGAGGATTGTTTTGAAATCCATCGATGAAACACTTTTAATGACGAAACTTAGAGAGCTCGTGCTTCTTGGCAAGAAAAAGAAAAATATCCTTGAATATAAAGAAATTACGGAATTCTTGGGCGAAATGGAGCTTGATACAGAGCAGATAGACAAGATCTATGAATATTTGGAGTCGCAAGGCATTGATGTCTTGGGCAATATCGAAATGGACGTTGACGTTGAAAAAGAGCTAGACCTATCCGCAATCGAGGGTTCAATCAATATCGACGACCACGTAAGAATGTACTTAAAAGAAATTGGAAAAGTGCCACTGCTTAGTGCAGACGAAGAAATCGAACTTGCCATTGCAATGGAAAAGGGCGACGACGAAGCAAAACGCAGACTGGCAGAAGCAAACCTTAGACTTGTTGTAAGTATTGCCAAACGCTATGTGGGTCGTGGCATGTTGTTCCTTGATTTAATTCAAGAGGGTAACCTCGGACTCATTAAGGCTGTTGAAAAATTTGATTTCCGTAAAGGTTTTAAGTTTAGCACATATGCAACATGGTGGATTAGACAAGCAATCACAAGAGCCATTGCAGACCAAGCAAGAACCATCAGAATTCCTGTTCACATGGTAGAAACAATTAACAAGCTAATCAGAGTATCCAGACAACTCTTGCAAGAATATGGCAGAGATCCGTCGCCAGATGAATTGGCAAAGGAGATGCAAATTCCAGTTGAGAAAGTTCGAGAGATTATGAAAATTGCGCAAGAGCCAGTTTCTTTGGAGACACCAATCGGTGAAGAAGAGGACAGCCATCTGGGAGATTTTATTCCCGATGACGATATTCCAGCACCGGCAGAAGCGGCGGCGTTTACACTTCTTAAAGAACAACTCATCGGCGTACTCGACACGCTTACCGATAGGGAAGAAAAAGTGTTAAGACTTCGTTTTGGACTTGACGACGGACGTGCTCGCACGCTAGAAGAAGTTGGCAAGGAGTTTAATGTAACTCGTGAGCGTATTAGACAAATCGAGGCGAAAGCTTTGAGAAAATTACGCCACCCAAGCCGTAGCAAGAAGTTAAAAGATTATCTAGACTAAAATAAAAAAGCGACCCCATATCAATCTCTTTGGTATAGCGTCGCTTTTCTTATAAGGTAGAAGGGTGCATATGCAAGTATCAAAAAGAATTATGGCAGTTGTTTCGCAAATTGCCGCTGAAAACTTAGCCGACATAGGAACCGATCATGGGTACATAGCAATCGAATCAATCAAACAAAAAAGAGCAAAGCGAGTGATTGCTTGTGATATTAACAAGGGGCCTCTTGCTCGTGCTAAAGTAAATGTTGATTCATGCAACTTATCCGATCAGATTGAACTTAGGCTTGGCAATGGACTCTTGCCTGTTGCACCAAATGAGGTTGACTGCGTGTCCATCGGCGGCATGGGCGGTATGCTCATGATTGATATTTTAAAAGCTTCTCAAGACGTGGTTTGCGGCTTAAACCAGATGGTGCTCCAGCCACAGCTTGATATTATCGAAGTAAGAAAATATATTCACGAGATTGGTTTTTTCATTTCAAATGAAGTGATGCTCTTTGAAGATAAATATTACAATGTTATAAAATGTGAACGAGGAACAGAACCAGCGTACACCGAAGCGGAATATTTGTTAGGCAAAACACTTATCGACAGAAAAGACGAGTACCTTAAAAAGTTTTTGTTGAAACAAATAGACGTCTATGAGAAAATAGCTCTAAACTTAAATCATGAGTCAACACGCTACTTAGAAGTTACTGAAAATATCAAGTTAAATCAGGAGGTACTAAAATGCTTCGGGTCAAATGGTTAAAAGAAATCATGGAAGAACAGGCTCCTAAAAACTTGGCACTCGAATACGATAATGTAGGTTTGCTCGTTGGGGACACAGAAAAAGAGATTTCAAAAGTTTTAGTTGCTCTTGATTTAACAGAAGCGGTCTGTGACGAGGCGATTGCACTTGGGGCATCGGCAGTTGTCACGCACCACCCGATTATTTTTCGTGCGATAAAAAAAATTACAACAGAGGATACGCTAGGGCGACGGTTGATTAAGCTGATTAAAAACGATATTGCGGTTTATGCATCTCACACAAACCTTGACATTGCCAGTGGCGGAACAAACGACGTTTTATTTGAGAAATTAGAACTCTGTAACAAAAAAAACCTTGAGAAAAATGAGTTAAGTCTTGGAAGAATAGGGGACTGTAACCCTATTTCCCTTGAAGAATTTGCACAGAAAACAAAAAAGAGCTTGGGGTTACAAGCAGTCGCCGTTTCTGGTGATTTAAGTAGAACAATAAAAACAGTGGGAATTTGTACCGGTTCTGGGTCAGATGTTAAACTGTTTGCCAGTGCAAAATCAGGCGGTTGTGATGTATTCGTAACAGGAGATATTACATATCACGATGCACAAGCGGCACTGGAGATGGGTCTTGCACTGATTGATGCAACACATTACGGCACCGAGGTAATTGTAGTGGAAACACTAAAAAACTATATACAAGCAAAGGCAAATGAAACAGGTAACAATCTCGAAGTGGTAGCGTCTGGTGTAAACGGTCAAGTATCAATAATTCTATAGGGGTGATTTTATGGCACGGACAGTTAAGGCGAAAATTATGAACATGGGGGATAGGGTTGAAGAAATTAAAATCCCGAAGATCCAAACCTTGTATGAAATAAGTAGGGACTACGAATCTAGTTGTAAACATACGATTCTTCTTGCCAAAGTAAACAATGGGCTGATGGAACTCAACAGAACTTTGGTTGAGGACTGCACGGTGGAGTTTTTAGATATTACCGACTCAAATGGTTTTAGAACGTACCAACGCAGTATGGTGCTGTTAATGGTCAGTGCCGCAAAAGAAATTCTAGGTAAAAAAACTCGCATCGTGATAGAGCATTCGATTAATAAAAACTATTATTGTGAAGTCATAGACAAAAATATAACAATAACCGACAAGATTCTCAAGAAAATATACAACCGTATGCAGGAGATTGTGGCTCAAGATTTACCGATTGAAAAAGTTTCCTTGCCTGTTGAAGAAGGTATAGCGATTTCAAAAGAATTTGGGCTGATGGATAAAGTCGAAATTCTTAAATATCGACGCACAGCAAACGTAAACTTCTATAGACTGAATGGCTTTTATGATTATTTTTATGGGCCAATGGTGCTTAGTTCTGGCTGCTTAAAGAAGTTTGACCTGCACTTGCGAGGAAACGGCTTTATGTTGCAGTTTCCTGAATCATCAAAGCCCGAGGAATTTGCAGAGCTCAAGCAATTAAAAAAACTTTCGGTTGTGTTTAAAGAATCGAATGACTGGACAAAAATTTTAAAAGTTGATACCGTTGGTGCTTTAAATGATAAGATGTGCAAGGGCAGATTTAACGAAATGATTCGGATTGCAGAAGCCTTTCACGAGAAAAAAATCGCTTACATTGCTGATGCGATTGCCGAACAAAAAAAGAAGGTCGTTTTAATTGCAGGGCCATCTTCATCGGGAAAAACAACGTTTGCAGAAAGACTTTGCGTTCAGTTAAGAGCCAACGGACTAAGAACCTATATCCTCTCACTCGATAATTATTTTACAAACCGTGATTTGGCGCCGCTTGATGAGTATGGCATTCCTGATTATGATAGCTTCGGTTTTATGGACACAGAGCAACTCAACATTGATTTAAAGAAACTGCTTAAAGGCGAAACAGTAGAAATTCCGCATTACAATTTCCACACAGGTAAGCGTGAGTACAACGGAAAATTCCTAAAGCTCGAGCAAGACGAAGTTCTAGTCCTTGAGGGCATCCATGCACTTAACAATGATTTAACATATTCGGTGCCAAAATCCAAGAAATTCAAAATATTTATCAGTGCATTAACCCAATTAAACATTGATGACCACAACCGCATACCAACAACAGACGCTCGTTTAATCAGGCGAATTGTTCGTGACAATCAATTTAGGGGCACCGATGCAGCAAAAACAATTAGCCAATGGCCGTCTGTTTTAAGGGGAGAAGCCAAGAACATTTTCCCATTCCAAGAAGAAGCGGACGCATTCTTTAACTCGGCACTCGTCTATGAAATGTGTATTTTAAAACAATATATCGAGCCATTGCTGTTTAGGATTACAAAAGACCAACCACAGTACACTGAAGCAAGAAGGCTAATTAAATTCCTCGATAGCTTTATTGGTGCCAACAGCGAATACATTCAGCCAAACTCAATTCTCCGTGAATTTATCGGGGGGAGCTGTTTCAATACATGATGCTGTATGCTGGTGCGGCCTTGGGCTTGGTGCTCTCAACGGCATCTTATATAGGGAGTATGCATTGGCTAAAGATAAAATATGAACAACTGGTTACAAACAAGGACAACGTGAGTGGATTGAAAATTTTGCATATTTCGGATTTACATTCGAGGAGCAGAAAAAAAATAAACATTGATATTTGGAAAAGCATCGAGAACTTGGAATTTGATTTGGTTGCAATCACAGGCGATATTTTGCTCGATAGCGTTTGCGAGCTTGACCCAATTAAAGAGCATCTTGCAAGGCTTGTTAAGCGTGCACCTGTTTTTTTTGTTGAGGGCAATCACGAATACTTTATTTATGATCAGGTGAAAGTTGAGCTTGAGAAATTGGGTATAAAATGCCTATACAACGAGTGTGTAAAGTTTGAAGATAAGGGCTATAAGTTCGACATCGTGGGGCTTCTTGACTTCTATAGACTTGAAGACGATGACATGGTGGGGCTTGAAGAAGTGTTTGACCAAGTAAAATCCCCAAAGGATTTCATGCTTGTGCTAAGCCATCAGCCACAAATCGTTAAGTTCATCGAAAAAAAAACCCCAGACTTAATATTAAGTGGGCACACGCATGGCGGACAGGTACGGTTTCCGTTTTTGCCGGCTCTGTTTGCACCAGGGCAAGGGCTTTTGCCAAAGCTTGATCACGGTTGGTATGATTTTTCGCAAACAAAACTTTTTATTTCCAAAGGTATTGGAGCAACGCATTTTCCAATCAGGTTTTACAATCGCCCAGAAATTGCTATTATTGAGATTAAAAAATAAAGATTAAAAAATAAATTGACAGTGAATCAGTTATGTGCTAATTTATTGGTTGAGTATAATGAGTGGTCGCGTGTATGCAAATACATGAGGAAAGTCCGAGCTCCGTAGAGCAGAGTGCTGGGTAACCCCCAGTGGAGGCGACTCTAAGGATAGTGCAACAGAAATAAACCGCCTGCTAGTCAGGTAAGGGTGGAAAGGCGAGGTAAAAGCTCACCGCTTCTTTGGCGACAAAGAAGGCTCTGTAAACCCCACTTGGAGCAAGACCGATTATAAAGCATTGGGCTGCTCGTCCCGCTTTAGGTAAAGGTCGCATGAGCGTGCTGGTGACTGCACGCCTAGATAGATGACCATTCACGACAGAATTCGGCTTATAGTTATGCTCAACTTAAAAAGCGTAGAAATCCTTGAAAAATAGGAGGTCTACGCTTTTTTTAAACCCTTTTAAACAAGAAAAACCGTCCGGAGTTCAAGCGGACGGTTTTTCGAGGGAGAAAAGCTATTTAGAAAGATTGTAAGCTTCAATTAATGCTTTTTGGTGTTCTTGGCCAAATGAAGTGTTGCCGTTGTGGGTTGTGCTTCCCTTGAAGTGGATGCACACTTGACCGTCCATTCCGTTGTTAGGGTTTGTTCCAGAGCCGTGAGGCATTCCGTTTATAGAAGCTGCCATGGTATAACCGTTAATTGTAACCCACACAGGGCGAGGGTCCCAAGACCAGCTTCCGCCATAAGTTTCTTTTAAGAGACTGGTATCTTCTTTAGAAACAGGTTCTACATCGGCATGGTGGCCGTTTGAAAAGCTCTTAACAAAATATGTAATGCCAGAGTACACGTCATATACTTTGGCTGGTACGCCGATTGTGAAAATATTTTTCGCTTCAGACCAATCTATAAGCTGAACGGTGGTTGGGTCGGGCTTTGGGTTGCTGTCAATGAATGGTTTATGTTTTTCTTCAAATACAGATGAAGTGCAAATATATTCGGACTTCATATAACCAGTCATTTCTTTATAAGTAACCTTGCTCCAAGCGTTTTCGTCATATTCTAAAACGGTTACTTCAGAATATTTTGGTACGAGATCTAGGGTATCAAACATTTTTCCAGCCCCAGTTCTTAGGTTTACATTTTCTGTGGTATAGTACATTTCTGCCGCTAACGCAGGCTGAGCCATAAGAAATACAAGCAAGAATAAAAACAAGGCAGTCACAATACGGCTAGCATCAGCTATGTTCGTCTTAGTCATTTGAAATCCTCCGCTACATTTGTGATTTATATTTATTAACAATATATTAATAACTTTGAAATAATTTGTCAATAGATATTTAAAAAATAATATAAAAAAATATGTAGGATTACAATACCTGTGTTACATCTAAGAAAAAAGTAAAGCGAAAACACGCCAAATATGATAGAGTTGAATCACCACAACACAACACATCACGAAAGGCGGGTTTTCGCATGATTATTGTATCACAGGTAGTAAGTTATCGTCTATCACTAATAAATTACGCCAAGAAGCATGGGGCAACAAAAGCAGCTATAAAGTATAAAACCAACCGAATGTACATACATCGTTGGACG
>JAVBKL010000072.1:0-21605 GCA_031554055.1 Eubacteriales bacterium
GATCTATAATGGTCTCTTTCATTTTTTGAGATACATTGAGAAGATTAAAAATGCATATACAGATGAAGGCGATTCAAAATCGTTATCAGAAAATGAAAATTTAGTAATAATTTTGACGATACATAAAAGCAAAGGACTAGAGGTTCCGATTGTTTTTGTGTCTATGCTTGGGCGAAAGTTTTCCATGCCGGAAGCTAAAAAAGATTTGGTTATGCATCAAGATTTGGGATTTGGCTCGATGTATGTCGATTTGGATAGGCGAGTTAAGTCAAACACCATTGCAAGAATTGCTTTGCTAAAAAAGATGAGACAAGAAAATCTATCTGAGGAACTGCGAACTCTTTATGTGGCACTCACTCGTGCAAAAGAAAAGTTGATTTTAACTGGCTGTGTGAGTGATTTAGACAAACAGAAAGAAAAGTGGATGAGGGCTTATGAAATGTCTGAGGATACTTCTTGTGAGTTCGAAAGTGATTGCGAAAAGGACAAGCTCCCACCTCATATTGTGTTGAACTCGAAAAATTATTTGGATTTCATCATGCCAGCTTATTATAAAATGGAATATGTAACAAACAAAGCTAATATTGAGTTATTTGAAATAAACACAGAGAGTTTTAAAGAGCAACCAACTGTATTTGATAACAAAGAAACGGCTGACTGCAAAGAACCAACCCAAAGCACAGACCAAGATTTTGCAGAGTTTGCACAGCGTTTGAATTGGAAATACCCCAATGTTATAGAAACAAAATTGCCTAGCAAAATCAGTATTTCAGAAATTAAAAGAATAAGGCAACAAGAGCTTTTGGGTAATAGCGAGGTTTTTTCAAGTCGGAATTTTATCTATGGTGCGAAAAATCCGAAATTTTTGGCAGAGACAGGCACGAAATATAAGTTATCTGCGGCAGAACGTGGAACGGTCATGCATACAGTTCTGGAAAACATAGATTTTGGCAAAAATTATTGTGATTCTGAATTAAGGTCACTGGTAAATCATTTGCAGGACATAAAAATTTTTACTGAACTGGAAGCGTCAGAAGTAGATTTTGATGCCTTAGAAAAATTTTGCAATTCCAAATTGGCTAGCAGAATGAAAAATTCTAAATATATAATGAAGGAAACCCCCTTTGTTATGAAAGTATCGGCAAACAAAATTTATAACAACCTTGATTGCCCCGATGATTTGGGGGTTTTGGTTCATGGAATCATTGACTGTTATTTTGAAGAAAATGACGAGCTTGTTCTGGTTGATTACAAAACAGACAGAACGCTAGATTTGGAACAACTAAAACAGGACTATAAGATTCAAATGTCTGTTTATAAACGTGCTCTTGAAAATAGCACAGGTAAAAAAGTAAAAGCGTGTTTGCTTTATTTATTTGAACTGGGAGACTCTATCGAGGCGGTTACAGAGGATATGTAGTTTGCTTGAAATCTTTGGCATTTTATGTTAATATAAATCATTAGAAATAGTTAAATTTTCAATACTAATTCCAATTTTTAAGGAGATAAAAAAATGGCAGAAAAAAACGCAAAACAATTGGAAGTAAACAAATTTAAAGCGGTAATAATTTTTCTAATCCTAGGAATCATGCCACTCATCGTATTCTATGCGAGCATTCCAGCGGGACCTGAACAACTAAAGATTATGCCTGGGCAACCTGAAAATGTTGATATGTTCTCCTATTACAAGAGTTGGATTTTTGTAATCTGCACAGTTTTACTGGGGTTCAATAGCTTGTGGGATTTTTTTGCGAACAATATTAAATTTGATTTTAAACGAAGCCTTAAGAACCCTATCATAATTTTATATGCGGTATCTTTGGCTGTTGTCTTGATAGTTGGAATTATTAAAAATGTTTCGGGAAACGGAATAATACCGTCGAATCAAGTGGGTTGGTTGATATGGTTTGTTTTGGCGTATGGCTCTATATTTCTACCATTGGTTTTTTACGTGGCTTTTCCTGGGAAGTTTGAAACAACGGTTATTCGCCCAGTTGCGATTGCTGGTTTTGTCTTTGTTTTATGCGTTTTTTATACAACTGCATTTACGGAGTACAGGTTTATGACATTCAATGGTGCTGTTGAGCGTTTTGAAAGTGTGTTTGTGCTTTTAGGATATATAATCATTTTCCTAGAAGTTTTGGACTTCTCTGTAAGAACGAGAGAAAGCAAATTTGTTATGTTCAGCTTTGTTTTTTCTGCTTTGTTGATCACATTGATTGGTGTATTCCAATTGTTTGGCTTGGACTTTTTTGATAGCGATTTTGCACAGAAACTTACACTCGGTGCAAAGTATGCAGAGGGCATTAGGCTTACACCGAGATTCGAGAACCAAGCGTACTCAACTTTGTACAATCCAAACTGCGTGGGTATGTATACGTCAATGATTGCACCGTGGTTATTGGTAGCAGGTGCTTTATGGAATAAAAAATCTATAACTAAATATATACTGCTTGTTACAGGTGTTTTGGCACTGGTGTGTCTCGTAAGTTCAAACTCAACAGCAGGTTTAGTTGGATTCGTTGCAGCTCTACTCGTTTTGTTTGCGTTATTGGCTATCAATCTAATTATCATTAAAAATGGCATGAAGGTTCTGATGGTTGTGGTTGCTGGGTTGGTAGTTTCTGGTCCGATTTTTGCTTTTGTGCCAGCAGTAAATACCAAGCTTACAGCAATTGCAAGTAAACTATTTGCACTCCAGGCAGATCAGGACAACGAGGGATATTTAAGAGATATTAAAATTGATGATAACAAAGTGACTTTCTATAAAGGAACAGAACAAATTGGAATTGAATATGAAAGGGAAACGTCAAGAATACTGATTAAAGATTCTGATGGAAATCTCGTTGAGCCTACAGAACTTAACAAATCAGAAGAAAATTCTCAAAGCACCCAAGCAATCTATAATATTGATTATTGGGGAGAGTTCCAGATAGTTGGGTCAAATAATGTCATCACTTACAAAGATTCCGGAATGGGCATGTTTCTCGGATTAACCAACGAAGGTAAATTTGTTCCTCTTTCGCAAAGTGGAGGCCAATTGGATTTGAACCAAGTGATTCCAAGTATTGGCTTTGAAAACCATCAGAACTTTGGTAGTGCTCGTGGATATATTTGGTCAAAAACATTCCCTTTGCTTAAAGATACATTGTTAATTGGCCATGGCGCGGATACATTTATTATGACTTTCCCACAACAAGATTTTGTAGGTAAGCTAAGGTTCTTCAACTCGCCTTATATTTATGTAGATAAACCACATAACATGTATTTGCAGACAGCAGTTAATACTGGTATGATTTCGTTGTTGGCACAGCTTGCAATTTTTGCTATCTTCTTGCTAACTGGTATGAGAAAAATAATTACCTATCGCAATATTTCTAATATGAATTATATCGTGTTATTAGCAAGTGTCGTTGGTATTGTTGGTTATCTCGTCTCGGGTCTTGCTACAGACAGCCTTGTGTCGGTTGCACCGCTTTTCTGGGGGCTACTCGGATTGGGATTTGCAAGTAGCTACGCATTAGGCATGGAAAGTAAAACGGTAACGGAAATCCAAAACCGTTGATAAAACAAAAGAGAGGTCATTATGTTTAAACTGAGAATATATAGTCCCGAGCGTATCGGAAAAATAATTTTATATGTAATGGCAGACACACTTGTGCTAAATATCTCTCTTTTAGTTGCAATGGGCTTGTGGTACACAGGTTTGATTCCCGGAAGCCAGACAGTTTTAATTCCGCCCGAAGCGTGGGTTTGGTTTAAATACATGAGTGTTGCGGGTACAGCCTTTGGCTTATGTGTATATGCGATCATGGGAATGTATAATAATCTATGGAAGTATGCGAGTATTGATGAAATACTTAAAATATTTGTAGCAAGCGCTGTGATTTTTGTTTTCTTGCATTTTTATAATCTTTATTTCGTAGTTGACAGTTCTATACCAAATGTTTTACGAAGATTGTTGTTCGTTGCATGGTTAATCAATACGTTGCTCGTTGTTTTTTCTCGCTTTGGATACAGGACGCTTAGACAAGCAACGAGTTTTCTTGGATATGTGCTCACAAGTAAAGCAGGATGCAAGCGAGTCATGATTGTTGGTGCGGGATTTTCGGGATACGGCATGATAAGAAGCATGAGAAGCAGTAGAGTGCGTGATAAAATGCCTGTCATTGTTGTGGATGACGACCCAGGAAAAAACAACACATACTTAATGGGTGTTAGGGTTTTACAGGGTACGAACCGAATTGAAGAATATGCAAAAAAGTTTTTAGTAGATGAAATAATAATTGCAATGCCCTCTAAAAGCAAATTAGAACTGAAAGCAATTATTGATTGTTGTACGAAAACAGACTGCTTACTTAAAATTATGCCGCCAATGAGTGATGTGTCCGAAGGTTTAAATACAGCTGTTACACTTAGAAACGTAAATATTTCTGACTTGCTTTATAGGGAAGAAGTGGCGTTAGATTCCAGTGGAATCAGTGAGTTCTTGACTGGAAAAGTTGTTTTGATAACAGGCGGAGGAGGCTCAATTGGCTCCGAACTTTGCAGGCAAATATCTAGGTTCACGCCCCAAAAGATGATCATTTTTGATATTTACGAAAACAATGCGTATGAATTGTTAAATGAACTTAAAACAAAGTACCAAGAGCAATTTGATATTGTTATTCGTATAGGCTCAGTGAGGGACAAGAATAGGATCAAAGAAGTGTTAAGAGAATTTAATCCGCAAGTCGTATTCCATGCAGCGGCACATAAACATGTTCCTCTTATGGAAGAAAGCCCAGCCGAAGCAGTAAAAAACAATGTACTCGGAACTTTAAATGTAGCAAGATGTGCAGATGAATTTGGTGTAGACAGATTTGTTTTATTATCAACAGACAAAGCCGTTAATCCTGCAAATGTGATGGGCGCCACCAAGAGAGTTACAGAGTTAATTATCCAAAGCATGTCAAAGACAAGCAAAACAAAGTTTATGGCAGTCCGTTTTGGAAATGTTTTAGGCAGTAACGGTAGCGTAATTCCATTGTTTAAAAAGCAGATTGAAGACGGCGGCCCTGTTACGGTTACACATCCAGAAATGGTGAGGTTTTTCATGACAATTCCCGAAGCGGCACAACTTGTATTGCAGGCAGCGGCAACGGCTGAAAGTGGACGTATCTTTGTTCTTGATATGGGTTCACCTGTAAAAATTGCTGACTTGGCGAGAAACTTAATCAGATTATCGGGACTTCGGCCAGACAAAGATATAGAAATAAAATACACTGGTCTTAGGCCGGGCGAAAAGCTTTATGAAGAGCTAATACTTAGCGAAGAAAAAGACGATATGCAAGTTACTTGTCATAAAAAAATATTTGTTACAAAGCCAGTTCAAATGGATGATGAAAAGTTTAAGCAGCAGCTAGAAGAACTCGAAAGGCTCGCGTTCAACGAACCCAATAAGATTGAAAGCTATCTGCATGTTGTAGTCCCAAATTATATGAATGGACATTCAAAAAATTTATAATAATGAAATTTAATTAGAAGGCGGAGGGTGAGCAGAATGGGAAAAGTAAGTGTCGAAAAGGTTGTTCACGGTATTTTTGGAAACTGTGTGAAGCTGCAAAATGGCATTGTGGAGTTATTGGTAACTACTGATTATGGCCCAAGAGTGATTCATTACTCATGTGTTGGTATGGAAAACGTTTTGTATCAAGATTTAGACAAAAGCACTTTAGGCGAATCATTTGAAATGTTTAATGGTGAAACCATTAAGCTCTATGGAGGACATAGACTTTGGATTGCTCCAGAAATTTTGCCGAGATGTTATTACCCTGACTCAAAACCTGTACAATGTGTTGAAATTGGAAATGGTATGGAATTTGTTGCGCCAGAAGAAACGGGTATCCATATTCAAAAGTCAATTTCTATTACCTTGACGGAAGATTCTCCGCTTGTAACGCTACAACATGGGATAAAAAACTGCAGTGTATGGGATATAGAGGTTTCGCCTTGGTGCATTACGATGATGACAGATGGTGCGTTTGAAGTGATCCCGATGGCAAAGCGGGCAACTGCACCTTTGCCAAACAGAAACTTTTCGCTTTGGGATTATTCGGAAATGAACGACCAAAGGGTATACTTTGGAAAAGACTACATCATGCTTAAACACGACAAAGTAATTAAACCACCGTTTAAACTAGGTTTAAATAATGAAGCAGGATTTGCCGCAGTTTTTGCAAAATCGCAGTTGTTTATAAAATTCTTTGAGCCTGTTGTGGATGGATTATACCCTGATGGGGGATGCTCATACGAAACATACGTAAATGGTAGTATTCTCGAATCAGAATCTTTAGGCGAACTTGCATTAGTAGCCCCTGATGAGTGGGTAACATATACTGAAGAATGGGAATTGTACAAAGAAGAGTTTGATTTAAACTTTATGGGCAAGAACCATGAGGAAAAATGTAAAATCGAAGCAGAAGTTGTGCAAACTATTTCTAAGTACGTTGAAATATAGCAAATAAGGGGCGTTGCATATGAAATTTTTAGACAATATGAAAATAAAAAGTAAATTGCTGTTTTCTTTTGGTTTGGTTTGCGTGATCACACTTGTCTTGGGCGTATTTGGGATTGTTAATTTTACAAAAATAGATAATATGTACTCAAAGAGCATTGTGAATACAGCAAAAGGCTTTAATGCTGTAACTGCTGCATTATCAGATTTTGGCGATATGCGTTCAAACCTTCAAGGGCTTTGGGTGTACGCACAAGACCCTGATAAAATGAATTCAATTTATAAAGATTTCACAGCGTCTTACCAAAGTTTCCAAACGAATTATCAGGCTTATGAAGACGCTAGAATTGCAGAGGGATTTGATGAAAGCGTAGAAATCGGTGCTTTGGAGCAGAGTGTTGCAAACTACGCTAAAACAGCCGAAAAAATATGCGGTGCAATTATTGCTGGCGACACGTTTAACGCAGAAATCATTCTTAGCAAAGAAGCTACTCCTGCTTCAAATGAAATTCTTAGTAAGCTTAAAAAACAGAATGAAAATGTAGGAATAGAACTGCAAAAATCTTCAGACGAAAATACGAACGATGTTAAAAATATTGAGCTCACCATGATTGTGTTGGTCGTTGTTCTATTATTCTTAGCAATCCTTATGGCGTTAATTGTTTCTTCCAATATAACGAAACCGCTTACACAGTTAGTTGAAACGGCGAAGAGAATCTCGCTAGGAGATTTTGATTCGAGCATTCAATCAAACCGCAAAGATGAAGTTGGTGCAGTTTTCACGAGCATGGCAAATGTTTCTGACACTGTAAATGCATTAATTAAAGATATTACAGGGTTGTCTAGTGCAATTGAGAAAAATGGTGACTTAGACGCTACCATTGACGCAAGCAAGTATAGCGGCAAATACGGAGAAGTTGTTGGTGGAATCAACAAGTCCATACAAGGAATCGTTTCATTAACGCTTGATGCGGTTAACTGCATGAATAGCTTTGCAAACGGTAATTTTGAATCAAATATAGCACAACAGATTGGAAAAAAAGCAGCTATCAATGATGCAATAAACGCTTTGCGGGATAACTTAAAATGTATCGTCGTGGATGTTGGCACGCTTGCAGATGCAGCTACTCGAGGCGAACTTGAAGAGAGAATTGTAGTTGATAAATACAAAAACGACTGGGCTCATTTAGCAAAATCTCTTAACGGAGTAATGGAGGGGGTATTCAATCCTCTTGAAGAAGTAATTCAAGTTATGAGCAATGTGGCAAAAGGCGAATTGCATGAGCACGTTGACGGAAACTACCAAGGCGAATTTGGTAAACTTAAAAACACCGTCAACGTAACCATTAAGCAAGTATCTAGTTATATAGAAGAAATTTCAAGAGTGCTTGGACAAATGGCGAACAATAACTTTAATGTAGAAGTTCCAATTGAATTTGTTGGTGAGTTTGTGGAAATAAAAGAATCTTTAAATGCAATCATCAATTCGTTTAACAGAACCTTGCAAGAGATTAACGGCTCCGCCGAGCAAGTGGCAACTGGTGCAAGACAAATTTCAAGTTCGAGCAACGTTCTTGCCCAAGGTGCATCAGAGCAAACAGTTGCTGTGAATGAACTTGTTAAAGTTTTGGATAAAATAACATCAGAAACAGATAAGAACACCATTGCAGCAAATGAAGCAAGCAGACTTGCTTTGGCTGCACGTGGCAGTGCGTCAACAGGAGATAAGCAGATGCAGGGAATGCTTACTGCAATGTCTGACATCAACGAATCATCTGTAAATATTTCGAAAATAATAAAAGTAATTGACGATATTGCGTTTCAAACCAATTTGCTTGCACTGAATGCAGCTGTTGAAGCAGCAAGAGCAGGTGAACATGGTAAGGGGTTTGCTGTTGTTGCAGAAGAAGTTCGTAGTCTGGCTGCCAGAAGTGCAACTGCCGCACAAGAGACTACCGCTTTAATTGAAGGCTCTGTTCAGAGAGTGAACGAAGGTACAAGCACGGCAAGCCAAACGGCAAAGAGCTTGCAAGAAATAGTTCAGCAAATTACAAACATAACAGAATTAATTGAGAACGTTGCAAGTTCATCTCGTGAACAACAAGATGGCATCGCAACAATCGGTAACGGAATCAGCCGAATTGCTCAAATTACACAATTAAACACATCTTCATCGGAGACTGAATCGAGTTTTGCTGAGGAATTGTCGGGTCAAGCGGATGTATTTAAAAATATGGTTGCTAAGTTTAGCTTAAAGAGCCCGACTAAACAGGAAACAGCAAAAAGTGCTTTGATTGAGAATAAGGTTGACTTACCAAAACCAAGCCCAATTAGTAGAACAGTTGAGCATTCTTACAAACCACAGCAAAGTGTTAGCCAAATGCCGATAAGAAAATCAGAACCAAGACCAGAACCAAGACCAGAACCGAAACCAGTAGCAAAACCAGTTTCGCAGCCAACACCGGTATCGGCTCCAAAAAAACCATTAGCACAACCAAGTAAGCCAAGCTTGATTCAGACACAGCCAAAGACCACACTTGTAAAAGATAAAGTAACCCAAGCTTCAAGCGTTGTAGCAAGGCCTCAACCAAAACCAGTTGCAACAAAGCCAAGTGTTTTTCAAGCAACAGCGAAAGTTGAGCCAAAACCTGCAATAGCAAAAACTACAACGCAGCCAGCTACAAGCTTGAAGCCATCTCTGCCACCTATGCCATCGTCGGGTTCCGGAAAAGCCGAAAGCGTACCGTCAGGTGCCAGTGTGTATAACAAAAGAGATTACGGTAAATATTAAGGATAAGGTGATTTTTAATGAAGTATAAGACAAATGGAGTCTGTTCGACGGAAATTGATTTTGAAGTCGACGGCGATGTACTTACAAAGCTTGAGTACAAAAAAGGCTGCAACGGAAATCTTTCAGGCATTTCGAAATTAGTTATCGGAATGAAAATTGACGAAATTATTTCGAAGCTCGAAGGTACAAAATGTGATGACAGCGGCACTTCTTGCCCAGACCAACTTGCGAAAGCTTTGCAAGCATACAAAAATAACAAGTAAATTTTTGAGCTGTCTCTCTTGGGGCAGCTCTTACTTGTGTAATTAAAATTATTTGACGATAAAAGAATAGATGATATAATAAAAACGGAAAGACAAGCGAAAACAAAGAAGTTTTATTGAATGAAATAACAAGATACTAGCAGAATATTAAGCAACTTAAAGAGGCGATTAAATGCTTGCGTTGGCAATAAAAGAGACAGATGAATATAAAATTGAGCGATGTGCTGTTTGCGACATAGAGCTGCTCATGCTTTTTTTTGCGGATCAGTGGGACAAGAACCACGTGATTGCAAAAAGCAAAGAATTTATAGACCAACACTTTTTTAACAAAAGTTCTGGTACTTATAATTTTTTAATTGCAAAGCGTAAACCTAATATGGAGTTAATCGGTATACTTGGCTATATTCCTAATTTTTACTATGATAAGTCAATTTCTAGTGACAACAAATTCATTTGGATTACAAATTGGCTGACAAAGAAAAACAATTCTAAGTTTTCGGGATTAGAATTGTTGATAGAGCTATCGAAACATGAAAATTGCTCCGATATAGGAATTATCGGTTTGAGTGAATATGCAAAGTGCCTTTATAAATTAATGAAGTATGATGTAGGAAAAATGGATCATTACTTTATTGTAAATGATTCCAAAAGTGAATTCTTACTTTTAAAAGGTTATATCAAGAAAACAAAAAGCTACAGTTCTGGCGAGAATAGTATCATGAAAAAAATTCAAAATTTAAGCGAAATACAGTTGAGCCACAACTTGAAAAATAGCATCAGCAATAGAAAACCAACCAAAACGATAGAGTTTATAAAAAATAAATATTTGGACAACCCATATTATGATTATCAAGTCTATGGCGTGTTCAACCCAAAAGAATTAATTTCCATTTTGGTGTTAAAATTAGTTAAATATGAGGACTCCACAATCATCAGAATTGTCGACTTTATCGGTGAAGATGAAAGTCTGTATGGTTTGTATATTGAATTTCAGAAATTACTAAAACAATATGATGCGGAATATCTAGACTTTTATGTCAAAGGAATGAAACTTGAAGACTCTTGTTTTGAACTAAAAGAGGAACAAGGAGCAGTCGTTCTCCCAAATTATTACGAACCTTATAAGGATGAAAACATTACGATAGATACTGCTTTTAAAATTTCTGGTGAGTATAGAATTTTCAAGGGCGATGGCGATAGGGAACACCCCAGAAGTTTTGAAATTATCGAATCAGCAAAAAAAAGAATTGAGGAAAATTATGCAAATAGAAAATAGATGTATTGGAAAAGATCAACCAGTCTATGTTATTGCAGAACTATCCGCAAACCATAGACATGACATAGAACTTGCAAAAAAAACGATTCTCATGGCTAAGAATGCCGGTGCTGATGCAATAAAAATTCAGACGTATACGCCTGACACGATCACAATTGACTGTGACAATGAGTATTTTCAAATCAAGCAAGGAACGATTTGGGACGGAGTAACGCTCCATGATTTATACAAAACGGCTTACACGCCGTATGAATGGCATGCGGAACTGTTTTCATTTGCAAAGCAAAATGAAATCACAATTTTCTCAACTCCATTTGACAAAACAGCAGTGGATTTATTAGAAGAATTAAACACGCCTGCCTATAAAATTGCATCCTTTGAAATCAATGATATACCACTCATCGAGTATGTAGCCTCAAAGAATAAGCCGATGATTATTTCAACTGGTGTCGCTACAATTTCTGATATTGAAGAAGCACTTGACGCTTGCAAGCGAATGGGAAATAACGATATAGCATTGTTAAAGTGTACATCTGCATACCCAACTCCAATTAATGAAGTGAACTTAAAAACTATCCCCAATATGGCAGAGACTTTTGGTGTAAATGTTGGGGTATCAGACCACACACTTGGCACAACAGTTTCCGTTGCAGCAGTCGCTTTGGGTGCGTGTATTGTTGAGAGGCATATCATTCTCGACAAGTCAATTGGGGGGCCAGACTCATCCTTTTCACTCGATGAAACAGATTTTAAAAAACTTGTGCAAGATATTAGGATTGTCGAAGCAGCACTCGGAAAAGTGTCCTATGAGTTATCAGATAAACAGTTAAAGAGCAAAGAGCATTCGCGTTCATTATTTGTGGTGAGCGATATAAAAGCTGGCGAAATCATAACAGAAGACAATGTTCGTTCCATCCGCCCTGCATTCGGCATGCATACAAGATACTACAAAGAGGTTTTAGGAAAAAAAGCAAACTGTGATTTAGAAAAGGGAACCCCCCTAGAATTTAAATATTTAGAAGTGTAGGTCGAGATTGCATGGAAATTATTTTTCTAACAGAAGGCGGAAAAGAAAACGGACTTGGACACATTATGAGATGCCAAGCGTTGGCGGAAGAATTTATTAAGTGTGGTCATAAAATTTTATTCTATATCAATGGCGATGTGGATTTCGGATGCATAGGCGAGCAGTTGGCAGTGCCAACGACCAGCCTCGGATGCCATAGTTTCGAATATATACGTTGTAACTGGCTCAATGAATTGCCAAATATTGACGATTCCATTTGCGTGATTGATTCTTATAAAATGAGTGATACCCATATCAACCAGATTGGGAAACGAGCAAAAAAATGTCTGTGGTTTGATGATTTATCAAACAGGTCATACAAGGTTGGCTTCGTATTAAACCCATCCATATACGCTGGTGAAATAAAATACCAAGAGCCAAATGTTAAATTTTTGGGTGGCAAAGATTTTATTGTTTTGCGAAGTGGAATACGAATTAAAACAGCTATACCACCGAAAGAAACCCTCGAGACTGTTTGCATCATCATGGGCGGGACAGATATAAAGAATCTTGCCCCACAGTTTGCAGCCAGCCTTTGCGATTATAAATTAAACATCATCACATCATCTATCTCGAACAGTTCCGAACAATTAAAAAAATTGTCAAGCGATAAAATTAATGTGTTTGAAAATCTATCTGCAGAGCAAATTGCACAAGTATATGTAGAGAGTGACTTGGTAATCACCGCCGGGGGACAGACTGTTAATGAATTATTACATTTGAGAAAGCCATTTATTATGGTGAAAGTAGCGGAAAATCAAGAAGGAAATATCGCATTTGCAGTATCAAATGGATTGGCGTTGCTTTATGATCAGGAGATGAAAACGTTAGTTGGTTCTTGTGACTACGCACTTAGAAAAAAATTATATGATAACATGGGAAAATACGATTTTAGTCGGGGCGTAGAGCATATCGTTTCTACTTTTTTGGAGGAATAAAAATGGAGTTTGTACCGAAAAAGCCAATTCCATATGGAAAACATTTTATTGATGATAGTGACATACAGGCCGTGATAGAAACTTTGAAATCTGACTCAATGACACAAGGCCCTAAAGTTGAGGAATTCGAGCGAGCACTTGCCAAATATTGTGGGGCGAAGTATGCAGTTGCTTTTTCAAATGGCACGGCAGCGTTGCACGGTGCCTATCATGCTTCAGGAATTGGTGAAGGCAATAACTTTATCACAAGCACACTCACTTTTGTTGCAACTGCCAATGCAGGATTGTATTGCGGTGCAGAGCCTATTTTATGTGATATTAATTCGAAAACATATAATATTGATTTAGATAAAGCAAAAAAATTGGTTACACCAAATACAAAAGTGATAGCTCCTGTTTCACTTGCGGGTTACCCCGCCGACTTAGAAGATTTATTCGAATGGGCAAACGAACGAGGAATTACTGTCATTCATGATGCAGCTCATGCAATCGGTGCGACTGTGCGAGGTCAGTCTGTAAGTAAATTTGCACATATGACAATGCTGTCGTTTCACCCTGTTAAGCATGTTGCGACGGGTGAGGGTGGAGCAATTATTACCGATTGCGAAAAATTTTACGAGTCGCTTTTAAGATTTAGAACACATGGTATTACAAAAAGTCCAGACGATTTAATTGAAAATCATGGTGGTTGGTATTACGAAATGCAAGAACTTGGATTCAATTATAGAATAACGGAGCTACAGTGCTCACTCGGCATTAGCCAGATTAAAAAGCTTGAGAACTCGTTAAAAAGACGACAAGAGATTGCAGAAATATATAACTCAGAACTAAACCTAGATTGGCTCACCTTACCGCAGACGCCGCATGATGGCGTTCATGCTTTTCATCTTTACCCTGTTTTGGTTAACGATGAAAAAAAACGCAAGCCGCTTTATGACTATCTGCATGAAAATAATATTAAAGTTCAAGTGCATTATGTGCCGATTCATTGTATGCCCTACTACAGAAACAACTTTGGTTTTAAAATAGGGGATTTTCCAAACGCAGAGGATTTTTATTCTCGTGAAATAAGTTTGCCTATGTATCCAACATTAACTTACGAAGAACAACAATATGTGATTAAAAAGGTAAAGGAATTTGAAAATTTATGAAACTAGGGCTTGGGACCGCACAACTCGGAATGAATTATGGAGTGGCTAATGTTTTAGGCAAACCCGCCATCGATCAATCAATCGAAATATTAAAGACTGCATTTGAAGGTGGTGTTCGATGCTTTGACACAGCAAGTTCTTATGGAAATAGTGAATTTGTTATCGGCGAATTTATAAAAGGATTATCAGTGATTGATTTAAAAGAAATTCAAATCAGCACCAAGTTTATGAAATTGGATACAGCGGAACAAGAGGTTAGAAAATCGCTTGAGAACCTTAATTGTTTGGAAGTTGACTATGCCATGTTACATAACGCAAAAGAAGTATTTATTGACCCAGAACGATTTAAAAATACAATCAACACGATAAAGAGATGTGGGCTTGCCAAAAAAATTGGTGTTTCTGTATATAGTGTGGCAGATATACTCGAATGTTTAAAGTTTGATATTGATGTCATACAAGTGCCTTACAACATCATTGACCATAGAATTAGCAAAGATTTATTTAAAACAATTAAAAACAGAAACATTGAAGTTCACGCAAGGAGCATTTATTTACAGGGTCTGCTAACTTTAAACGTTCACGAGATACCAAAGCACTTGGAAAAATCTATTCCGATAATAAATAAACTACATGAACTTACAAGAAAAACAAATTTCGATTTAAAGGAATTATTGTTTTTATTTGTGCGTGACAGCGATTGCATTGATAAATTTTTTATTGGTTGTGAAAGCACAGAGCAAGTGAAAGAAAATTTATTGAAGAATCAGTTGCCAAAATTGAAAGAAGAGATATTTAAACTCGCTGAATATGAATTTAAAAATGTTGATGAAACAATACTAAATCCAAGTCTTTGGAATAAAGAGGGATAGAATGGGTTTATTTGATTTAACAGGGAAAAATATTTTAATCACAGGTGGTAGTGCTCATTTAGGATATTCTATTGCGGAAGGTCTCGCAGAATTTGGTGCGAGTATAATTATCACCAGTAGGAATATTGAAAAAGCACAAAATGCAGCAAAAAAAATTGAACAGGAATATAGAGTGAATTGCGAAGGGCTGTTCTTAGACTTTGAAAATAGGGATTCAGTCGTAAAAACTTTTGACTATATAAGTACCAAGTATAAAACATTGGACGTGCTTTTTAATAATAGTTCATATGGAAGAGCTTTGCCGCTTACCGAAATGGAGTATTCTGATTTTGTAAAGGGGCTAGATGGAACGATTGGTTCAGTTTTTTTGGCGACGAATGAAGCTTTGAAGCTTATGCTTAGCCAAGGGCACGGCAACATTATAAATATTTCGTCCATGTACGGAATAGTTTCGCCAAATCCCGAAGTCTATGGAAATTCAGGACTAGATAACCCTGCAAATTATGGCGCAGGCAAGGCAGCTATTATACAATTTACAAAATATTTGGCTTGCAACTATGGAATGCGTGGCATTCGAGCCAATTCAATTTGCCCAGGGGCGTTTCCAAATGAAAAAGTTCAGATGAACACGGAATTTATAAACAACTTATCAAACAAGACGCCTTTGAAAAGAGTAGGGAGCCCAAGTGAAATAAAAGGTGTGGCAGTACTACTTGCATCTGATGCCTCAAGTTATATAACAGGACAAAATTACATTGTTGATGGAGGATACTCCGCATGGTAAAAGATGTAACAGCGATTATCCAAGCCAGAACGGGTTCGAGCAGATTACCAAATAAAGTGTTGATGAAGATAAACAACAAAACGATTTTAAATCATTTGGTTAGTAGAGTGGCTCGTGCGGATAAAATTAAAAAAATCGTCATTGCAACGACTAATAAAGTAGGGGACGATGCGATTGAGAGTGAATGCAAAAGCTTGGGTATCGAGGTGTTTAGAGGCAGTAAGGACGATGTGCTTGGAAGATATTTTGAAGCGGCAAAGTGCTGTAATGCGGAACATATCATGCGGATTTGTGCGGACAACCCTTTGATTGAACCAACAATTCTAGGCGAATTAATTACCTTTTATGAAGAAAATAATTTTGGCTATGTTAGAAATGAAAAAACTCCACTGGGATTGGCAGCAGAGCTTTTTTCTTTTGACAGACTTCATGATGCAAACAAAAACGGTTTAGAAAAATATCACAGAGAACATGTTACACCCTATATGTACGAAAACGATTTTGATTGTGGCAGACTTTACTTTCAGCCAAACTTGGAGCATTTAAGATTTACGCTCGATACCCCAGAAGATTTAAAATTCATTGAGGCGATTTACTCCAATTTTAATGGCAATGAATTTTTTGGGCTGAATGAAATCCTTCAATTATTAAACGACCAACCAGAACTTCTAAATATAAATAAATCTGTAGTACAAAGAACCTTTAAAGAGTAATGGTTTATAGATTAAGTAATCGTGCGATTTCAGAAGCTTCTATTATTTTTTTTGCATTTTGTAATACAGACAAATTGTTTTCTGCAAAAACAGAGGCAGATTCAGACATTGCATTTAAATTTTGGGGGCTTATTAGAGCCTCTTTTATTTTTTCATTTAGCAAAGAATAATTTGAGTTTGAATAATTTAAGAACAAATTATCCATTTGGTTATCTTTTGTGAATTCATTTGTTTCACTTGCACAGATTGAACCGTTCGCCATAGAACAGGCCATTTCATCAGTGATTCCGTATTTTAAATTTAAGGGCGTGTTTAAAACGATCTTTGAACTTGCAATCATGGATAGATATTCTTTTGCATCATACGGCGTATAAACTGTTAATCCAGAGATTTCTTTAAGTAGTTTAGAAGTTTTTACAGACTGCATATAAGCGTTTACATAATTTATACAGGGCAATGCTAGCATTTTGTCATACTGAAAAGGTGACGGATCCCCCGATTCATAAAAGGCATCAAAAGCAGATTTATTTTCATCGGATAGCAAGATCTCAACCATATTGTCGCATAAAACAGAAATTTCCGGATTATCCTTCCACGCCATGCGGACGTTGGTTGCATCAAAAATCTCGCCACAAAACAAAACATCGATTGGTCTATTCTCGATTTTTGGAAGTTCGGCTGTTATTCGTCTTGCCGCACTTGGTAGAAATAAAATGTTCGCTCGTGGCATCAAATGTTTTTTTGTGGATATTGCTTCATGCTTATCTATTACGCAACGGATATATTTTTTTACGTCTTCATAAAGTTCATAGTTATCGACTTGTAATGTCAAAATACTGAAAATTGGTAATTCTATGATATCATAAACATTTCCACTCGAAACGTTGAGATCAACTAAATTGCTATCAAAAGAGAGAACAAAAGTGTTTTTGTGGCTGGTACTCTCGTCAATTGCTTTAAAAAAATTGTTGTCAAAATCTGTTGCTAAATAGTCAAGCAGAGTTACGTGATAGCCAAGACTCCCAATTGCTTTTGAGTAATCAAGATATAAATCGGAAAATTTATTTTTTTCAAGGTTTGAATATAGGAGAATACAACTTCTCATAAAGCGCCTCCTTGCCTAAGAACATCTAATATACTTTGTGCACGGTGATTGACAGTATGATTGTTTTTAGTAATAAGTAAAGCGTTATTTGTGATTTTCTCAAACAGTGCCTTGCTATTTAGAACTTCTTTTAAATTATCTGCAAGGTGGGAGTAGTCGTTATGGTTGTAAGAAATTACGTCTCGACCATCTTTATAATACAAATCCATATAAGGATTTGTATCCGTTACTACCAAAGCTCCATTTAACATAGAAGTCGGCTGACGCTCAGACAAAGCGTACTTGGAAAGGGGAGAGGAGTTTAAGGTGATTTTTGAACGCCTTAATGCATCCCAATAATTTTCGCCACGTAAAAAACCACAATAAGTCACGTTCTCGTTTGCAATCAGGTTATAATCTTTTTCAAAGCCGAAAAAATTAATTTTTAAATTTTGTTCGGTCAAGCTTTTAAATAAATCTATACGTCTACACCCACGTATATAGTGAGAAAGTGTAGACATAAGAGAATGAACATTCTTTAATGAAAGTGAATCCAAAAATAAATTTTTTGAGCTAAGAACAGACTCAAAAGCATCTGGTAAAGAAATTTGGTCGCTGCTTTTCAGCATTTCTATTATTTCATTACAGAAGTTAATTGAATAAGGCATGTTTATGTTTTCGAACAAACTTCTAAAATATCCAGGGTCTGGGATTGTTCCGCAAAACATAATATCAAGATCACGTTCTTCAAAAGTTGGAACTCTCAAGCTTTCATCACACAGCCCAAAATCAGTATGAAAAAAATAATTTGCATCGTTCAAAATGTACTTTTTTGAGTAAGCGATATCTCCTTCATCGAAAAAACCAGAGTATACATAGTTGCTTGATTCACTGATAAGACGAGTGTATTGTTCTGGGTGGTCAGTGTAGGTAGATATTATGGGTATATTCAAGTAATCGTAAATTAACTCAGAATTTTGGAGTTTTGCAGTTGAACCCACCCCGTCTATCGTGAAGAAAAATTTAGTATCATTGTCTAAAACATTTTCAATTTGAGAAATAAAATTCTCATCATTAGTCACAAGATGTGCCTTAAATGATAATTTTTCGAATGCCTTTGCATACGCCTTATGCCAAGGTATGAGGTTTAAGATTTTTGGCTCAATAAGAATACAGTTTTTCAAAAAATCACCCATCCCAATTTGGATTATGAATATACATTTGCAAAAAAATGGTAACCAAATGTATATTTTATTTTAACATAGTTGCTTTTGAATGCATAGTCACAAAAAACTCAAAAATTAATAATATTTTTCTCATTTTCCTATTAAGTATTCTTCTATAATTCCGATATATAGTGTGAGTGAATTTGATGGTGTATCACAAGTACCCAACAAAAAAAGCTCAAACTCAAAAATAGTAGGCATGGATGCCTTAACAAAAACCAGGGAGGAATCAGTATGAGTAATACCGTAGTTAATACCAATATTTTAGCTCTCAATTCACATCGTTCGCTTAAAAGCGTAGGGGTTATGCAAGCAAAGGCTTCTCAGAGATTGTCAACAGGAATGAAAATTAATAGTGGCGCTGATGATGCAGCAGGTCTCGCTATCTCCGAAAAAATGAGATCACAAGTTAGAGGTCTTGATATGGCTTCTAAAAACTCTCAAGATGCGATTTCGTTAGTTCAAGTCGCTGACGGTGGTATGCAAGAAATCGATAATATGGTTCAACGTATTCGTGAACTTACAGTTCAAGCAGCGAATCATACTAACGAAACATTAACAGACGCAGACACTACTAAACTTGCTTCCGAAGCATCTCATCTTATTGATGAAATTGATGCAATGGCAAACCGTACAGAGTATAATAAACAAAAACTCTTACTGGATAGTAAATCTGGGGCAGATACCTTTAATGGTCCTACTGGTTCAAAAACACTTCACATGCAAGTTGGCGCAAATCGTGACCAATCCATGGCAGTTGTTTTAAACGCAGTTAGTAGCAGTTCTTTGTGCTTGACTAGTACGTTAAGTAACATCAAAGCCGGCGGTTCGGATGCAAGTAACGAACTTTCAAGCATTGATGAAGGCTTAAAGTTTGTTGTGAAGGAAAGAGCAAAACTTGGTGCTTACCAGAACAGATTAGAGTATACAATTAAGAGTCTTGATACAGCGTCTGAAAACACTTCAGCTGCTGAGTCTCGTATTCGTGATACTGATATGGCGAAAGAAATGATGCAAGTTAGCAAGGCTAATGTTTTACAACAGGCTGCTACTTCCATGCTTTCTCAAGCTAATCAGGCTCCTCAAAACGTTCTCCAATTACTAAGGTAATTTTGGTTGAGAATCAACCTACCGGCTTAATCGCCGGTTTTTTTTTGAATAAATTTGCATTCATTTGCTAATAATATATTATACATTTTTTAAATTAAAAGCTAAAGTTCAATAACAAGTTTGTCGATAAAGATATGTAAGATAATAAATTTGTTATAAAGAGTGCTTTTACATTACAGATTATGTAATAGACTTCAGTTTGCCCGATGTGGCATGGAAGCCTTAAGAGTTCAAGGAGGAGATTTTATGAGTAACACAGTGGTAAACACCAATATTTTAGCACTTAATTCACACCGTGCTCTCAAGAGTGTCGGAACTATCCAATCAAAAGCATCTGCTAGATTGTCTACCGGAATGAAAATTAACTCGGGTGCAGACGATGCTGCTGGTTTAGCTATTTCTGAAAAAATGAGATCACAAGTTAGAGGTCTTGATATGGCTTCTAAAAACTCTCAAGACGCAATTTCATTGGTACAAGTTGCCGATGGTGGTCTTCAAGAGATTGACAACATGGTTCAACGTGTTCGTGAGCTTACTGTTCAAGCAGCTAACGATACAAACGAGACAGTGGGCGATGCAGATACTTCGAAAATCGCTGCCGAGGCATCACAACTTATTCAGGAAATTGATTCAATGGCTCAACGTACTGAATTTAATAAGCAAAAACTCTTGCAAGATAGTACATTTGATGCTACTACAGGATCGAAAACACTTCATATGCAAGTAGGTGCAAACCGTGACCAATCTTTAGCGGTTGTCCTTAATCAAGTAAGTTCGAGTTCTCTATCTTTAACCTCCACAACTTCCAATATTAAACTTGGTGGTACAGCAGCTAGTGCTGAACTTTCAAGCATTGACGAAGGTTTAAAATTTGTTGTTAAAGAAAGAGCAAAACTTGGTGCTTATACAAACAGATTAGAGTACACAATTAAGAGTCTTGATGTTGCTTCTGAAAACACTGCAGCTGCAGAGTCTCGTATTCGTGACACTGATATGGCTAAGGAAATGATGAACGTTAGTAAAGCAAATGTTTTACAACAGGCTGCTACGTCGATGCTTTCACAAGCTAACCAAGCTCCTCAAAACGTTCTTTCATTGCTAAGATAGTAGGATTAGCCGGCTTTATGCCGGCTTTTTTATTTATTTGAAACTCGCAAATGTGCCTATGGAGGCTTATATGAAAGAAGAATATACTGAAATTATTGAGGACGCAGCTCGTTATATAGAAAATTTTGACAAGCCGGCCAGAAAATTAATTGCACAGTTAAGAATTGGCAATTTAAGTGGGTTGAGTGAAGTAGTCAATGCAGTTGAAGGTGCCCAATGGCTACTTAAAGTTTGTATGAGTTTAAAACAAGAAGGTTTAGTGCGTTTTGAAGCCCATGATCAAATTACTCGAAATTTGGCAAACAGCGTATCTGAAATCGAAGAGGCTTTTAGCCGAAATGATATAACGCTTTTGGCAGATGTCCTTGAATACGAAATTTCTGATATGGTTTTAAAAATGTCAGATATTCTAAAAGAAGTAAAATAATTTGAGCGCGAGCATAAACTCGTGCTTTTTACGTGTCATGAATGTACGTATTTTGATTAAATAAACAATTATGATGTACAAAAAACTGGTATAATTTGGAGGAGTTAACGAATGGATTCCTATTCAATTCAAACTATATTAAAACGTGCTCAGGCACTGATAGATGATAAGAAATATGAGGAAGCATTAAAAAAATTTAAATCGGCTTCGCTGATTTGTAAAGATAAGAAACTGCTCGCAGAAATAAATTTTCAGACGGCAATGTGTAAGTTTAACTTAGAAAATTATGAGGAAGCAATCG
>JAVBKL010000236.1:0-34581 GCA_031554055.1 Eubacteriales bacterium
AGATGAGAATTTTACCAGCGGTTAGTATTGTCACTTTTAAAGAGTGGTTTGCGTACCGCTTCCATTCTATGATTTCCATTTTGGTTAGGCCGCTGTTTTTTCTGGTTCAGTACACCATCTGGACAGCCGTGTATGCGGGACATAGTACTGTGGCTGGGCTTACACTTGACGAGATGATCATGTATTGCGGTGTCTCTGCCTTAATTGGTTATTTGATCATGGATTCGGCAGACTGGAACTTGCAAATGCTGATTAGCACAGGCAAGTTTTTGACGTTTGCATTAAGACCAGTGCATCATGTGTTTTTTGCACTCTGCCAAAAGATTGGACACAGATTTTTAGGATTACTATTTGAGTTTCTTCCAGTGATTGCAATTTTCAGCTTTGTTTTTAAAATCCCATTAATTCCATACTCGATTTTTTGGAGTGTAATAAGCGTTGCACTTAGTTTTCTGATGCATTTTTATATTCGATATATCATTGGATTGGCTGGGTTTTGGTTTGTAAAAATTGAAGGGCTTCGCCGCACCTTGCGGATAGTAATAGACTTTACATCGGGTGCTTTATTGCCACTCACGCTTTTTCCGCTTGCCATGCAAAAGGTTCTGTTTTTCTTGCCATTCCAGTTTATCACCTATGTACCGTGCATGGTTTTTAAAGGCGAATACAATTTAGGAAGTATCAATTTATCTGTGCCAGAAATTGTGGGGATTCAAGCACTCTGGGTTCTTGGCATTATTTTTATCACGGAACTAATTTATAGAAGTGCCATAAAACGATTTTCGGGGGTGGGTGCGTGAAGACATTTTTTAACGTTTGGAAAACTTGTATCATCACCGCCTTTAAAAGTGCAATCATTTATCGCACCAACTTCATTCTTTCCGTTATCATTTTGCTTGCTGGCAATATTTTATTCCCATTGCTAACGGTTTTGATTTATAGCAATGGAGCCAATTTTCCAGGCTGGACAATTTATGAAGCACTCCTCATACAAGCCGTTTTTTTAGTAAATCTCGGAATTGCAAACTCTTTGTTTTTTCGCATGGTCTGGTTAATTAATATGAGCGTGGTAAACGGTAATTTCGAAATCGTGTTGTTACGCCCTGTAAATTGTATTTTACTTTCGGTAGCCCAAGCGTTTAATTTGGAAGGAATATTTCTAGCGTTGGGTGGGGTTGCCCTCATGGTCTTTTCGCTAAGTCATATGGCTTTTCCAAGTTTGCTCATGTGGCTTGTATTTTTTATTTATATGCTTGGCGGAATTTTGGTTTTGTTTGGTCTGATTTTGCTGATGTCGGCATCCATGTTTAAGCTCGTAGGAAATTCTAGGATATTTGAAATTTTTGACAGCGTTACGGAGTTCGGCAGATTTCCAGCGACCCTGTTTCCCAAAGCCGTTTTTAATATTGTATGCTTTGTGATTCCTGTAGCGATGATTGGTTTTTTTCCTGCAAGTGTACTCATGGGGGATATACAACTTTATCAAATCGGGGCATTATTTATTTGCATAGCCTTTGCTGCTGTGGGTGTATTGGTTTTTAACAGATGTATAAGAAGTTACCAAAGTGCAGGGGGATAAGCCGTGGACAATATGATTGAAGTCAAAAACCTAAACAAAAATTTTATAACCCATAAGCGTGGAGGTTCTCTTACAGAAGCGGTCACAAATTTATTTCATCGCAAAGAAGTGGTTGTAGAAGCGGTGAAAGATATTACTTTTTCGGTAAAAAAGGGCGAACTGCTTGGATTTTTAGGGCCAAACGGTGCCGGAAAATCCACTACAATAAAAATGTTGACAGGAACTCTTTTTCCAACTTCAGGGCAGATTATCGTAAACGGATATGTACCTTACAAAGAACGAATTAAGTATGTAAAAAATATCGGTGCTGTTTTCGGTCAAAAATCGCAGTTGATATGGGACATTCCACCCATTGATTCTTTTTTAATGAACAAAGCAATTTACGACCTTGACACAAAAACGTATAAAAGAAATCTTGAAGAACTGGTGGAACTGCTTAAAGTCAATCACATCATTGAAAAGCCGACAAGAGTTCTTTCTCTAGGCGAACGAATGAAGTGCGAATTTATTATGGCAATGCTTCATAATCCAGAAATTGTTTTTTTAGACGAGCCAACAATTGGGCTTGATATTATTGCGAAAGAATCGGTCAGGACATTTATCAAGGACATGAACAAGCGGGGTGTCACCTTTGTTTTGACAACGCATGATGTGGGCGACATTGAGCTTTTGGCAGAACGGATTATTGTCATTAACAATGGCTCGATTGTGTTTGACAACTCACTGCAAAAATTCAAGGGCTATCTGGGTAGTTCAAAACAAATATATTTAACCATGAACACGCCGATTGAAAATTTTTCGCTAGAAGGATTAAGTGTGTTAAAAAAGGTTTCAGATTTTGAATTTTCTTTGGAACTTAATCTCGAAAAGAATAGCATTCAAAAAGCTTTGCAGTATATTAATGGCTTGGGCGAAATTGCAGATATTTCTATTAAGGAGTTGCCGATTGAACGTGTAATAAAAGCACTGTATAAAGAGTGATTTGAATTTCAACATGGAGGGCAAAATGACAACAAAGAAAAAAATTATCAGTGGCGGGCTTATTGCAATTTGTGTTACAATTGCGATATTTGTTTTCTTCTCGCAACATGAAATCAATTATGCGGAGCCAGTTGACATGTCCAAACTTGAGGACGTGAAGATTGTAAATGAAATGGTGTTGATGACCTATGCTTCAAAAGAGAAAGCGATTTTTTATTATTCATTTGGACTTTTCGTTTACGATATGCAGAAGCAAACAATTTATAGAAGCCTGGACTTAAAAACCATTGACTGCAATTATATAAATGGCTCGACCTATACTGAGGTCATTGCAACACCAGATGGAAAAACCATTTATATTTTTAACAGAGGTGACAAGACTGAAAATTTCATGTACAAATACGATGTTGAAGCGGATAAACTAACGAAAGTGAATCGGGTAGAAATAAAAGATAAATATGCAGTAATGCTAACAGCCGATGTTTCGCCAGATGAGTACAAAAATCAGGAAGGGAAATTTAGTCCTGTTGTTGCACCGATAGACAGAGGCGTATTTGCCTACATGTTTTCTGAAAATTTAATCGCTAAAGACTTGCAGTTAATGATTTATGATGAAAATAGTCAGAGCAAAGAAGTTTTTAATGTGTTTCAATGAAAAGCAAGGCAAGAGAAAACCCCTCGACCATACAAAGCGAGGGGTTTTGCATTTCTATAATTAGGAAATTAATCTTTGTGTGGATCGCCCATTGGCCTTCTGTGTGGAAATCCACCAAACCCATGATGGTGTGCTGCTCTAAGATGGCGAGGGTCAATGCCGCAGTGTCGCATTGCCACGAGCCGGTCAAACATTTCATCGCCCATGCGTTCACGCCCATGACGTAACCATGATTCACGATCATCTTCATTTGGCGAGTTTTCTGCATTCGCTTCATTGGCTGCAATGATTCGATTGAGATAATCGGCCAACGTGTTTTTTTCTTCATCGGATAAACATGAAAAAATGGTTTCGTGATTTGCAGGGTCTTGCTGTTGCTCATTTTTTCCTTTTTCAGTAAGCTTGACCAACATCACACGCTTGTCGGCTTCTGATGGCTCACGAGAAACATAATCGTCTTTTTCCATTTTTGCAAGAAGCTCATTGAGTGAGGAAACACGAATGCCCAGTAGGTACGACAAATCTTTTGTGGAGATGCTATCTTGCATTTTTAGTAAGGCAAGTATTCTACCACGTCCCCTTGTAGGGTTTGCCATTGGGCCGCCTTCGGCATGTTCACGCAAATGCTCTTTGTGTCCAAGCCAAAGCACATGAGTAAGTTTTTTAAAGAGTTCGTGATTTGCATTACACATATAAATTCCTCCTTTGATATGCAGTTGCCTGTAGAACAGGTACCGTTAAAAATATTATAACGGTACCGTCAACACTTGTCAAGAGTTTTCTGCAGGTACCGTAAAATATTTTTATTCAGTCAAAGCTTTCACAGAATCCCGAATTTTAAATTCAGTAGGAATAATACAACCAGACTCTGGCAATCCCTTTTTTATCATGGCAAATAACTTTGTGGCAGAAACAATCCCCAAATCATAAATGGGAACACGCATGGTGGTAAGCGAAGGTGTTATCATTTTTGAAAATGTATAATCATTGTACCCAACCACAGAGAGGTCATCAGGGATTGACATGGATAATCTTTTTGCGGCTTGATAAACGCCAAGTGCTTTGATGTCGTCAGTTGCAAAAATGGCGGTTATATCTTGACGCTCGCATAAAAGACGAAGAGCCGCATCATAAGCCGATTCGACGGTGTGGCCGCCGTCCATAAATAAATCATCTTCAATGGCAATGTTATGGCTTTTTAAAGCTTGGCAAAATCCTTGCACACGGTCAAGAGAAACATAATGGTTTTTGGGTGCATGAATACAGCCGATTCGAGTGTGCCCCATGCCAATCAAATAACGGCAGATAGAATTGGAATCTCTTGTGTTATCCGTATCCACACTAAAAATATGGGGGTGGTCTATTTTAATATCCAATTTGCCTACGACAGCAACAGGTATGTTTGTTTTTAAAAGGGCATTGATCAATGAGTCGTCAACTCTTGAGCTTAACAAAATAATTCCCTTGATTAATTTATCTGCAATCATGGACATGGTTTTGGAAATTTCTTTTTTTTCGTCTGTGCTGGATTGAAGGATTAAATCAAAATCATTTGCTTCGGCAACCGCTCCGATGGCACTCACAATAATATTGAAATAGGGGTTGTCAATTGCAAACTTGGATGGACGTGTATAGACAATTAAAATTGCATCAAAACCATTTAAGGAGAGGCTGCGAGCAAGTTTGCTTGGTTGATAGTTCATTTCTTCAATCACTCGCATCACGCGCTCACGGCTTTTTTTAGATACTGCGGGGTGATCGTTTAAAACTCTGGAAACGGTTGACACAGATACTTTGGAGCGTTCTGCTACATCTTGAATGGTAGTCTTTGTCATCTAAAAATCCTTTCTAGCGAAATGGAATGCGGAATCATAAACTTTCGCCCACTACTGCCATTCTAATATAAAAAACAAAATAAATCCATAGATTTACTTGTTCATATAAAAAAATATCAAATTGCTTGAAAACGTATTTACAATCTAAAATATCTTTGCTATAATATTGGTAGCGGTACCAAAAAGAGTTTTATTGTATTTTTAAACGATCAAAACCAAAAACATTGTCCTTGATTAACTCCATAATTGATAAACCAAAACACTTATAGCCATCAAAATTCAGTTATAATCGCTAAAAAGATTTTAAATGCTACTAGGCTATACCTTATGAATAGAAGCGGTACCAAAATTAATTTTATACTTTCATAATGATTTTAGTTTGCTTGGTGTTACCAAAGCGAATTCAAAATAAATAATAATAAGAGGTGTTATGAAGATGAAGAGAAAAATAACAGCATTGGTATTAGCGACACTTATGGCAGTAAGTATGTCAGGTTGTGCAAGCAAACCAGCAACAACAGGTGAAGCACCAGCACCAGCGGCACCCGCTCAAGAAGCACCGGCACCAGCGGCACAAGAACCAGCAGCAAAGGCGGAAGAAGTGAAAATTCAATTTATGCACTCCATGGTTGAGCAAGATCGTGTAGACCTAATCCAAAAGATTTGCGATGATTTCCATGCGGCAAACCCAAGTATCACAGTGGAGCAAGTTCCTGTTGATGAAGATTCATATCAAACAAAAATTACAGCACTTGGCGGCAGTGGAAAACTTCCAGAGACAATGGAACTTACTCAAAACTTTGCAAAGTTGCTCGCAAAAAATGAATTTTTGGATTATGACGCAACAAAAGCAGTTGTAGATGGTGTTGGACTTGACAACATTTATGCAGGTGCTGTTGAAGCCATGAAAACAGAAGATGGTGCAAACTTAACAGCAGCGCCAATGGCTGGTTGGGTACAAGGAATTTGGTACAGCAAAAAAGCTTTTGCAGACAAAGGATTAAAAGCTCCTTCAACTTGGGAAGATATTATGACAGCAGCAAAAGCATTTAATGACCCAGCGAATAAAAAATACGGAATCGCAATGCCAACTACAAACGGCGAATTTACTGAACAAGTATTTTCACAATTCGCATTATCAAATGGTGCAAACGTATTTGATAACACAGGAAAAGCAAATTTTGACACACCAGAGATGAAAGAAGCTCTTGCATACTATAATGAGTTAGCTCAATATACAATGCCAGGTTCAAACGATGTTCCAGAAGTTAAAGATGCATTTATGAATGGTGCAGCTCCTATGGCAATTTATTCCACATGGATTCTTGGTTCAATCTTTGAAGCGGGAAACAGTGCAGATCTTGGTTTTGCAATCCCATCTCACAAAGACCAAGCGGCTTTTGGAAATATTACAGGTATCGGCATTGCAGCTGACCTTGAAGATGCTAGAAAACAAGCAGCAGTTGCCTTCACAACTTACTTGTTAAGCGATGCAAATAATATCAAATGGTTACATATGTCTCCGGGCGGAATGCAACCAATCTTCAAAAGCGTAGCAACAAACCCAACTTTCCTTGACAATGAAGTTCTTAAATCTTTTGCACCTATATCTCAAGATATTAGTGGTGCGTTTGCTGAATTAAAATTGTTTGGTACAGTGGAAGGCAAAAACTTTGTGAACATGGGCGACGTAACAGCTAAAAATATTATTTCAAGCTGTGTGTATGACATTGTTGTTCAAAAAGCTGACGTTGACGCCTCAATGAAAAAAGCGCAAGCAGAAATCGAAGCAATTAAGTAATATTAATTTTACAAATAACCAATAGGCAAAAGACGCCGCGATGTCACTCTTTTGACAGGGGCGTCTTTTGTTCTATATTCATTCTTTCAAGGGGGTTGTCATGGGTAAAAATAAAAAAGACGCAATGATTGGATATCTCTTTTTGTTGCCAAGCATTTTACTTATTTTGTTGCTTATTGGGTATCCGATGCTGCGAAATTTTGCAATCAGTTTTCAAGATGTGCCACTCAATCCAAAGAAAGACGCAATATTTATCGGTTTTGAAAATTACATTGGAATCTTTACGGACACAAGTTTTTATCACTCCTTGTTGCTTACGGTGTTTTTTACCGCTTGTGTGGTTGTGCTAAGCACTGCACTTGGTTTGGCGGTTGCGGTTTTTTTCAATCGTCCCTTTATGTTTAAGAAGTTGTGCCTTTCTCTTGTGCTGTTGCCATACATCGTTCCAGCAATCTCTCTCATATTTGCGTGGAAGTATATGTTTAATAACCTGTACGGAATCGTAAACTATGTGCTTGTGGATGTGCTGCATTTATTTAAAGTAGCACCGCTTTGGTTTGACCAACCCATCTTTGCGTTTGTAGTGGTCGTCGCTTTTAGCGTGTGGAAGTTCTTCCCTTATGCGTATTTATCCATCTACGCAATTTTGCAAACAATTGATAAATCGTATTATGAAGCCGCACAAATTGATGGTGCAACGTTTTGGAAACGCTTTGTACATATTACCATTCCAGAAATTATGCCGGTTCTTGTGACAGTTGTGACACTCCGTACAATTTGGGTGTTCTATATGTTTACCGAAGTCTATTTGTTAACAAACCAAGTGCCTGTCATCGGCGTGTATTTGTATGACTCGGCGTTTGCGGTGAACGATCTCGGCAAGGCTGCTGCAATTTCTATTTCGTTGTTTGTACTATTGTTTGCATTTATTATGTTGTTAAGAAAAAAAACATTCGCACGTGAGTCTTGAGGGAGGAGGGAATTATGTCCATGAAAAATATGAGTAAAAAGCACGTCGCACGTGAAGCAGTTTTCTATACAATTTTGGTTGTGTTCATGTGTGTGATCTTGTTTCCGTTTTTTATTATGTTTGTCGTAACCCTCAAGCCCACAGCCGAAGCGATTCAGTTTCCACCGACGATTCTGCCGCATGAAGTTACGTTCAAACACATCAACGATATTTTTAATCCAAAGATTTTTCCGTTTTTAAGCTACTTTAAAAACAGTTTTATTATGTCGATTTCGGCATCACTTATTTCTGTTCTTGCCGGCATATTCGGCGGATACAGTCTCTCAAAACTTAAATTTATGGGAAGAACAACGATTAACCAAAGTTTTTATTTGGTGTATATGTTCTCAGGAATTTTATTGGTTGTGCCTTTGTTTAAAATTATCTCGTCACTTGGTCTTACCAATACAACGCTTGCACTTGTTGTGACGATGGTCGTTCAAACGTTACCAACTTGTGTTTTTATGTTAAAGAGTTACTTTGATACCATTCCAGAAGAAATTGAAGAGGCAGGAATGGTTGACGGATTAAACCGTGTGCAACTGGTATTTAAAATTATTGTACCGCTTTCCATGTCGGGCATTTTGTCAGTATTTGTGTACGCTTTTATGATTGCATGGAACGATTACTTGTTCGCTTCCACGTTGCTTAGTTCATCTACATTGTTTACACTTCCGATTGGATTAAACACATTGTTTAAAACGCCTGATTATGTGTGGGGTAGAATGATGGGTGCATCATTATTTACATCATTGCCAATCATAATCATGTATGCAATTAGTGAAAGATTTATTAGAAGTGGTGCCACTGAAGGCGGAGTAAAAGGATAAATAAAAAGGGGATAAATAGAATGAAAAAATTAGTAGCGACAGCGCCAAGAGTTGCGGAGCTCAAAGAATATAGCGACGTTCAAATGAAACCAAACGAAATTAAGGCGAAGGTGGTATTTGCGTCGACAAAGCACGGCACAGAAGTTGTGGATTTTAGGGGTAGTAGTCCATTTATCGATGAGGACTACAACACCGAATGGCAAATGTTTATGCCAAGAGGTGAAAACGAAAAACGTGGCATTGAGTTTGGCGATTTAAACCTTGGAAATATGTGGGTTGGTGAAATTATAGAAGTGGGTAGCGAGGTAACTGAATTTGCACTAGGTGATGTGGTTTGCAGTTATGGCCCGATTCGTGAGACAGAAATTATCAATGCAGTCAATAATTATAAACTCCGAAAAGTGCCAAAGGGTGTGTCTTATAAGAATGCGGTTTGTTACGACCCAGCACAATTTGCGTTGGCGGGTTTTAGAGATGCACAAGTGAGGGCTGGCGATTTTGTTGCAGTCATCGGTCTTGGTGCGATTGGACAAATTGCTGTTCAGCTTGCAAAACGTGCCGGTGCGTCTATTGTCATTGGAATTGATCCGATACAAGCACGTTGCGATATTGCGAAAAAACATGGTGCAGACTTTACACTTGACCCAACCAGTTGTGACTTGGGACTTGAAATGAAAAAACTCACTGACAAGATGGGCGTTGACAGCGTGATTGAAACAAGTGGACATGGCTCTGCTTTGCAAGATGCGTTAAAGGGACTCGCTTTTGGCGGAACCATTGCTTATGTGGCTTTTGGCAAACCGTTCCCACAAGGGTTAAACTTTGGGCGTGAAGCTCATTTTAATTACGGTAAAATTGTTTTTTCGAGAGCGTCAAGCGAACCAAACCCAGATTATCCAAGATGGAACAGAAAACGTATTGAAGAGACATGTTGGGAACTATTAACAAACGGATATTTGGACTGTGAAGACATTATTTTCCCTGTTGTAAATTTTGAGGAATCAGCAGAGGCTTTTTGCAAATATGTAGATAGAAACCCAGAACTTAGTATCAAAATGGGTATAGAATTTGGGAGGTAAGTTTATGAGATTTGGAACACAGGACAAGGATTTTTTTCCTAGCGATTTTGTAGAGAAGTTTGAAACAGCCAAACAAATGGGTTTTGAAGTTTTTGAAATAGACGGAAAAGCCTTGGTGCAAAACATAGATGCAGTACAAAGTGCAATTGATAAAACAGGGGTTCGAGTGGTTACTGCTTGCGGAGGGTATCGTGGTTGGATTGGCGATTTTATCGAAGAAAAAAGATTGAATGGCATAGAGGATTTAAAAGAAATCATTCGTGCGCTCAAAAAAGTAGGTGGAAACGGCGTTGTCGTGCCTGCCGCTTGGGGTATGTTTACGTTTAGACTGCCGCCAATGGTTTCGCCAAGAAGCAAAGGTGGCGACACAAAAGCGATTCTTCAATCGCTCGCAGAACTTGAAGCAGTTGCCATTGAAAACGGAATCGAACTTTATTTGGAGCCGCTTAACCGTTACCAAGACCACATGATTAACACGGTGCAAGATGCCAGAGACATTATTGAAGCGGGACAGTTTAAGAACGTAAAAATTATTGGCGACTTCTATCATATGAATATCGAAGAAGACGATATTTCGGAGAGCTTTGTGAAACATGTGGACTTAATCAAACATATCCATATCGCAGACAACCACAGATACCAACCAGGTTCTGGATCCATCGACTTTAAACGTCACTTTGACACGTTGAAGAAGATTGGCTATAGCGGTGACATTGTGTATGAGGGAAGAGTTCGTGGAGAAAACCACCTCGAAGAATATAAAAAATCAATTGCTCTTATGAAAAAACTTTGGGAGTGATAGCTATGCAGAAAAAGAAAATTGCTATAGTTGGAACAGGTAATATCTTTGATACAGTGCACTACCCAAATTTTAGCAAGTATAGCGATACGCACGAAATTGTTGCCGTTGTGGACACACTTTCAGACCGTGCGGAGCTTGTTTCCAAAAAATATAATATTTCGCATTTTTATACATCAACAGAAGAAATGGTAAAGGAATGCAAACCCGATATTGTGAGTGTTTGCGTTCCAAATAAATTTCATTATGAAACCGTTATGCAAGCACTTAGAGGTGGTGCTCATGTTATTTGTGAGAAGCCACCCGCAATCAACGCAAATGAAGCCAAGGAAATGATGGAACTTGCCGAACAAAAAAATCTTGTGCTTGCTTTTAATTTGCACCACAGGCATTCGGCAAACACAGGCATTTTAAAAACACAAATAGAAAAAGGTACGTTCGGCAATATCTACAATGTAAAAGTGGAAGCATTGCGAAGAAGGGGTGTTCCCGGTTGGGGCAGCTTTACGAACAAAGCCATTTCGGGCGGCGGGCCACTCATTGATATTGGGGTGCATATGCTTGACACGGCTTTGTACTTAATGGGGTTTCCAAAGGTGAAATCCATTATGGCGTCCTCCTACTGTGAAATTGCCAAAACAAAAAGCAGAGGGACACTAGGTGATTGGGATCCAAAAAAGTTTGAGGTTGAGGACTCCTTGTTTGCTTTTATAAAATTTGAAACAGGTGCGACACTCACAATTGAAACGTCTTTTGCACTTAACATAAAAGAAAAGAGCGTCATGAATGTTTGGCTTAGGGGCAGTGCGGCTGGTGCATCTGTGTTTCCTTTAGAAATTTATACGGATGTGGAAGGCGAGCTGGTTGACACCAACTTTCCATTTGTTGACGAGCGTGGCAACCACGAAAACAGCTTGAGAAGATTTATAGAACGTTGTGACGGCAAAGACGCAATGATTGCCACCGCACAAGAAGGCTATTATTTGCAACAAATTATTGACGGCCTTTATCGTTCGGCTGCGTCTGGAGATGTTGTTTATCTATGATACGAATGGTAGAAAGTACAAACGAGTTGATTGAAAAAAACTTTAATCTTACGAAAATTCAGCAGAACGAAACCCTCATGACCCAAGGCAATGGCTACATGGGTATGCGGGCATCGCATGAGGAAGATTATGTTGGTGGCGTAAGGGGCTTGTATATTGCTGGCACATACAACAAAGATAGTGAATATGAAGTTGCTGAACTTCCAAATTTGGCAGATACAGCGCAGTTTGAAATTACGTTAAACGGCGAAATTTTTAGACTTGACCAAGGCACAGTGCTTGACTACAACCGTCGGTTGGTGCTTGCTACAGGTGAACTCATTAGAACAATTGAGTGGGCTGTTGGAGAAAATCGCTACAATCTTGTGTTTAGACGGTTTGTTTCACAAAACAATCTGCACTTGGTGGTGAGCCAAGTTGAAATTACACCACGCAAACAGGGTTGCACAATGACAGCGAAAACCGGTATTAACGGCAGAATGACAAATTCAGGCACACAAAATATGCACGAAAGCAGCAAAAGAGTTTTTGAAAATCGCTATATGCAATATGTGCAGAAGACAACGCAAACAGACATTGAAGTTGTGTTTAGCAGTGTGCTTGATAGCAACACAGACGGCACCAATCTGTTTATATCCGAGCGTAGAAAACTATTGAACGCCTATACAGCAGTTGTGGCGAAGGACGAAACATTTGTTTTAACGAAGAAAACGGTCATTAACACATCACTTGACAAAGAGCAGATTGTTGGCATTGACGAGTTAAAGAAAATTGAGTCAAAAAGCTATGAGCAACTGCTTCAAGAGAGCAACGAAATTTGGAAAAGTGAAACAGGAATAAAAATTCAAAGCGACAACAATTTTGATCAATTTGCCATTAACTTTGCGGCGTATCACCTAAAAATTATGACACCAACACATGACCACAGATTTTCAATTGGTGCAAAAGGTTTAACGGGCGAGGGATACAAAGCACATATTTTTTGGGATACAGAAATATTTTTGTTGCCGTATCATCTTTATAACAACCCAGAAGCGGCAAAGCAACTTCTTGCTTATCGCTTTAGCACACTGGATAACGCAATAAAAAAAGCACAAGCAAATGGGTTTGACGGAGCACTTTTTCCGTGGGAGAGTGCTTTAACTGGTGAAGAGGAAACTCCAGAATTTGCTGCTATGAACATAAAAACAGGACACAGAGAACGAGTGCATTCCGCTGCCAAGGAGCATCATATCGTGGCAGACATCGCATATTCTGTTCTGCAATATGAAAAAGCGACAGGCGATGAACAATTTATGCAAGACATGGGATTGTGTTTACTGGTCGAGTCCTCCAAGTTTTGGGTAAGCCGTGCAGACAAAACAAGTATTCCGTACTCCATTAAAGATGTCATAGGTCCCGATGAATATACAGAACACATTGACAACAATGCCTATACCAATTACATGGCACACCATGTCGTGTCAAAGACAATTGAGAAAATTAAATATTATAACGCAACAATCAATGAGCAAACCATGAACTCTTTTTGTGATTTTGTGAAAAATCTCTATTTACCCAAACCGAACGAACAAAACATCATACCACAAGACGACAGCTTTTTCTCAAAGCCCATTATCAATTTGGATAAGTATAGAAACTCCGCTGGAAAGCAAACCATTTTGCAAGATTACACTCGAGCAGAAGTTGTCGATATGCAGATTTTAAAACAGTCGGACGCAGTTATGCTCTTGTATACATTGCCTGAGCTTTTTAGCAAGAAGGTTTGTGAAGCAACTTGGCATTATTATGAACCAAAAACGATTCATGATTCCTCGCTAAGTATGTGTATTCATAGCATTGTTGCGTTAAAGTTTGGCGAAGTAGAAAAAGCCTATGACTGCTTTGAAAAAGGGGCAAGAATTGACCTTGGCGAAAATGCAAGTTCTGGCGATGGAATCCATGCGGCGGCACTTGGCTCGTTGTACCTTGCTGTAGTGTTTGGCTTTGGAGGTGTAAACGTGGAGCGTGGTGCAATTGTTTTAAACCCGAAACTTCCAAAAACTTGGAGTGAACTTGCGTTTCCTTTTACATACCAGGGGCAGCAGATTATTTGTAAAATTAACAAAGAGAAAATAGTCATTAGCAGATTAAACGAACAAGCAGAAGATTTACATGTAAAAGTTGGCGATCAGAAATATATATTGGAAGCGAAAACGCAAAGCTTGGAGATTATAAAAGACGTGGAGGAACAAAATGGAAGTCTTAGCAAAGAGATTATATGAAGACCGAGCAGATTTTGTTATGCAAGAAATAGATAAGCTCATAAAAAAGTATAAAAATTTAGCAAAAACCGAAAGCAAATGGGTTTCAGAAAATGAGGTTATGCTCATCACTTACGGTGATACGCTAAACGACAAACAAGAATCTCCGCTCAAGGTTTTGGATACATTTCTGTCAAAACAGTTGGGTGATACGATTACCGCTGTTCACATTTTGCCTTGTTTCCCATTTACGTCAGACGACGGATTTTCTGTGGTGGATTATCGAGAAATTGACCCAGAGCTTGGTACTTGGGAAGATGTAAAACAAATGGCTTCGCATTTTGATTTAATGCTAGATGCAGTGATCAACCATGCATCGGTAAAAAGCGAGTGGTTTCAAGGATTTTTAAACGGCGATCCTACTTACCAAGATTTCTTTATCACAGCCGATCCAACGCTTGATTACTCAAAAGTGACAAGACCAAGGGCGTTGCCGCTACTCACAGAGTTTAAAACTTCAACTGGCAAAAAACATATTTGGACAACGTTTAGTTGTGACCAAGTGGATTTAAACTACCGTTCGCCAGAATTGCTCATTCAAATCCTAGACATACTCGCCCTATATGCAAGCAGTGGAGCAAGATTTATTAGGCTTGATGCAATTGGTTTTATGTATAAAATACACGGAACAAGCTGTATGCATTTGGAAGAAGCACATCTGTTGATTCAGTTTATGCGAGAATTTTTGGACTGTGCGGTACCCGGAACCATACTGATCACAGAGACAAATGTTCCGCATTTGGATAACATCAGTTATTTTGGAAAAGGCAACGAGGCACATATGGTGTATCAATTTCCATTGCCGCCGCTCACACTCTATTCTTTCTACACACAGAATGCAAAAAAACTCATGGATTGGGCAAGTATTCTTGAACCGACCCAAGAGGGCACAAGCTTTTTCAATTTCTTGGCTTCGCATGACGGCATTGGGCTTCGCCCAACAGAAGGCATACTAACAGATGCCGAGCGTAGTATGATGGTTGATAACGTCATAAAAAATGGTGGACTTGTGTCATTTAGAGATAACAGCGATGGAACAAAAAGCCCCTATGAGCTTAACATCAATTACCTAGATGCCCTCACTTGTGAAGAAGATGGCGACAGTGTTCGCAGCCAAAGAATACTGGCGGCACATGCCATACTGCTTGCCTTTGTCGGCGTACCAGGCATTTACATTCACAGCTTGCTTGGCTCAAGAAATGACCGCAAAGCGGCAGATGAATCGGGAATCAACCGCCGAATCAACAGACAAAAACTTGATGTGCAAGAACTTAATTCCGAGTTTGAAACAAATGAAGTGCGTAAAAATGTTTTTAGTGGTATGAAACAAATGATAAAAACTCGCAGACAGCAGAAGGCATTTTCGCCAGAGGCTACACAGGAAATCAAGTTCTATGATGAGCGAATTTTTTCGATTAAACGTGTGCATGAGCCATCGCAACAAAAAATTCTGGTACTCGTCAATGTTTCAAATGATGAAGTAGAACTGAATCTTGACGTTTGCGGCGTAGATTTAATTAGCGGTACAAGGGTTGAAAACAAATGCATCGTGAAGCCGCTTGCATATCTTTGGATTGTTTTATGATTGAAGCAAAAAGAGCACATGCTTTATCCATCATCGAAGAATCTATAAAAGCGGTGATGCCCGAAGCGGCAGTCGAAAAGGCGTTAAAGGGCAGAAATTTCTCAAACGAGCTGATTGTAGTTGCGATAGGCAAAGCGGCGTGGAGCATGGCAAACGCCGCACACAATGCCTTGGGCGACAAAATACAAAAGGGAATTGTATTAACAAAATACAACCATTCAAAGGGTTCCATTGCCAATTTTGAAATCTTTGAAGCGGGTCACCCCATTCCTGATGAAAACTCGATACTGGGGACAGCAAAAGTTCTTGCATATGTATCAGAGCTTACAAGCAAACAGGAAGTGATTTTTCTTGTGTCTGGCGGAGGCTCGGCACTTTTTGAAAAGCCGCTGGATGGAATTTCATTACAAGATATGATGGAAGTCACAGAAGCCCTGTTGCGTTCTGGAGCAGACATTGTGGAGATAAACACAATCAGAAAACATTTGTCGGCAGTCAAAGGCGGACGGTTTGCCAAATTATGCGAGCCAGCAAGCATCTTTGCCATTGTTTTATCCGATGTAGTGGGGGATAGACTTGATGTGATTGCATCGGGGCCGGCTTGTGCAGACATGTCCACATCAGACGAAGTCTTTGAAATAATTGAGAAGTACAACTTAAATGTAAGCAAGTCAATACGAGAAGCACTAAAAAACGAAACACCAAAGCAAATCACAAACTGCACAACACAAATTACAGGCAGCGTGAGTAGCTTGTGCGAAGCGGTAGCTTTGGAAGCGAAACGCCTTGGTTATGAAACAAATATACTTTCTACCACGCTTACGTGCGAAGCAAGGGAAGCAGGCAGTTTTATGGCGTCTATCGCAAAAGAAATGAATCGCTCACAAAGCCTTAAGCGACCTCGTGCGATCATTGTGGGCGGCGAGCCTGTCGTTACAGTGAAAGGAAATGGACTTGGCGGGCGAAACCAAGAACTTGCACTGGCTGCGGCAATAGGCATAGACGGACTTGACTGCGTGCTGTTTTCTCTTGGCTCTGATGGAACAGATGGGCCAACCGATGCAGCTGGGGGCATGGTAGACGGGCAAACCGTGAACCGTATAAAGAGTTGTGGCATTAACCCAAGCATTAGCCTAAACAACAATGACGCCTATCACGCTCTAAAAGCAAGCAATGACTTAATACAAACTGGTGCAACAGGAACAAATGTAAATGATGTTGTGGTGCTGTTGTTCTAAAAATATTTGTTCACATAAAAAAAGTTCGATGGGAGTTTATCCCCACCGAACTTTTTTTATTATCTTCTTGCCTTAAATGATGAAACGATACTGTTTAACGCTTTTGAACGACTAATTAATTCATCGGCAGAAACCAAACTGTCTTGTGCTGTTCTCGAGTTTTCATCCGTAACATTAGAAATGTCTTGAATGCCAGAACGGATTGCTCGAATGGAAGCGGCTTGCTCATCAGAAGAATCTGCAATGGTTTTAATGATTCCCGATACTTCCGAAACATTGCCTACAATGCGGTTTAAAATTTCTGCTGTATGTTTGGCGAGTTCAGAACCTTCGTCAACTTTAACAATAGAATCTTCAATAAGCTCGGTTGTTTCTCTAACGGCTTGTTGGCTTCTTGCCGCCAAATTACGAACTTCTTCTGCGACAACCGCAAAGCCTTTGCCGTGTGCACCTGCTCTTGCCGCTTCAACAGCAGCATTCAGTGCAAGCAAGTTTGTTTGGAAAGCAATGTCTTCAATCACCTTAATAATTTTAAAGATGTTATTGGACGAGTCCTTGATTTTTTCCATTGCAGAAAGCATATTGTGCATTTCGTTGTTGCCTTCTTCGGCGTTTGACTTGGAAGTTGACGAAATGGATTCTGCTTGCTTGGACGCTTCTGCGTTTAAATTTGTTTGTTCATTGATTTCAATAATCTTGTTATTTAGGTTTTCAACGGAGCTTGTTTGTGTCAATGCACCGCTTGCGAGTTTAGAACTTGCTTGCGTAATATTGCCGCTGCAATCGGATAAGGTGAGTACAGATGAATTAAGCTCTGATACAACGCCATTTAAACTGTTAAATACTTGGTTGAATGAAGTTTTAATTTGAGCAAAATCTCCGATGTATTCTCTGTCGATTCGCAAAGCAATGTTATTGTTCGATAACTCAACGAGGAGCGATGAAATTTCGCCGATGTACGAATTTAGGAAATCGAGCATATTGTTTACTGAATTTTTGATTAAGGAGAAGTCACCTTGGTAATTGCCCTCCACTTTACCTTTTAAATTGCCGTTAGAGATCTGTTGTAATACTCTTGAAGATTCAGAGATTGGAGCACTTACTGCATTCATGAGGTCATTTAATTCAATCATGATAACTTTCCAGTCACCTTCAAATTGTTCAACAGATGATCTCTTTGATAACTCGCCAGATTTTGCGGCGTCCACCATGACGTTCACTTCGAGTACAATTTTCTTAAGCTCACTACGCAAGGACTCAACGATGGTATTAGCAATAGCCTTTTTACCAGGGTATTTTACAAGTGGCATATCAAAGTTGCCTTTTCCAATACCTTCAACGCAAGATAAAATTTCAAGAGTGCTTTGAATATAACTTTCTACCATGCCATTAACTTTTTCGATTACATCACGGTATGTACTCTTAAATTTTGTTTCATCAATACGATAGTCAATCTCACCACGCATATGTTCGTCAAGCATGATTTTCATTTCATCAAGCAATGTCAAGTACGACCCAGAAACAGCATCAATACTCCTTGATAAGTCACCAATCTCATCTTTGCCGTACAGAGCGACTTGCAAGTCAAACTGTCCCTCGGCAACTTTTAACGCTCTGTTTTTTACAAGATTGATTGGGAAAACAATCAGTTTCATTGCTAACGAATAAATGAATAGGCAAAGGATGATTGCAACTGCGAGTATAATAAGCATTGTAGTAAAGGATTTCGTACGGCTTTCTTCCATTAAGTTCTTTTCTTCTAGTGCAACTTCAAAGGCTTTGTTTTTTAGAGCGGTAAGTTTATCTGCTGTTTGCCCAAGCAAAGGAAGCAAAGAAGTGTTATAAATTTCGAGTGCCTCATCAATTTTTCCTTGTTGCTTTATCGCTACGATTTTTGTAACAACTTCAGCAGAACCTTTTCTGCCTTCAATAATTTCAACTGTTGTTTTATAGATGGGACCATTTGTTAATTCTGCGGCTTCTAAGTTGCTTTTTAAAGTTTCAAGTGTTTCAGAGAAGACTTTGTTGTTGGCGGTTAAGCTTTCAAATAATTGTTTTGATTCTTCAGGTGATTCACTAATGATTAATTGTTTAAGTTCGGTTTTAATGATAGAATGTGCACTTTGCATTTCTACCAAGGCAATCAAAGGCTTTGTTGTTCTTTCGTAAACAAGTTGGCTTAGATCCACTTGATGGTTGACATTTCGAATACCAATGACTACCAGTGCAACGCAGAAAAAAATCATAAAACACAAAATTACAATGAATTTGCCACCTAGTTTCATGTTGATAAGGGGGTGCTTTTTTTCGTTAAAACTTTTGCTCATTTTCGTCCTCCCAGAATATAAGTCTATACTTCAAATAATTATCGGTTGTTTTTGCAAAAACTTTAGATATTTTACTAAATGCAACATAAATTTTGTTATTGATTGAATTTATGTTAAAACAGCTATTGACAAATAAAATTACAGTATGTTATCATTAACACATGGTAATTAAAAAAACGAAATGGAGGACTGAAAACTATGAAAGCATTTAAATCAGAAAAAGGAAAAGATCAAGTCTTGGGGTACTATGAGATGTTACGCAAAGAGCTTACCGTTCCTTATGAAGGGCTCAACATCAGCACAAGTTTCGGCAACACTTTTGTCCTTGTTGCGGGTGAAAAAACGAACCCACCAATATTTTTGCTACATGGAAGTATGATGAACTCAGCAATGTGGATTGGCGATATAAATAAATTAAGTCAGGCATATCGGGTGTATGCACCTGATATGCCCGGCGAGCCCGGTAAAAGTGATGAAGAGCAACTGGCATTTAATAATGATGACTATTCGGATTGGTTGCTCGAATTGTTTAACGCTTTATCGGTTGACAAAGCGATTGTTGAAGGGCTGTCACTTGGTGCTTGGCTTGCAACAAAGTTCTCAATTCTCCACCCAGAGAAAGTTTCAAAGTTGGTTTTGCTTTGCCCAGCAGGGATTGGATCGCAAAATGAAGAGTTTAAAAACATAGCATTTGGATACCTAATGAAAGGGGAGGCGGGCGTTGATGAACTGTTCACTTTGATAAATGGTGGGCCAATACCAGAGATCATACTGACGTATCAAAAACTAATTTCCATGCACTTCAATGCAAGGCAAGAGGAAATACCAATTTTTTCTGATGAAGAACTGACACGTTTAACCATGCCAAGTATTTTGTTTGTCGGAGCAAAAGACATCTTGCTGCGTTCAGAGGAAACAGCTGAACGGTATGGAAGGCTTATCCCCAGTGCAGAAGTAGTTGTTTTGCCAGAGAGAGGTCACTCCTTGTCTGGTTTGGTGGAAGAAGTGTTAAGCTTTATCAATTCATCAACAAATTAGCATAGGAGTTGTGATTGAAAAATTGTGGCACCACAGAAATATCTAGTGCAAGATCAAAAGGTGCTTCACTTTGAAACTTGACAGAATTGTTTTTAATGATGTACGTCCCATTGTTTTGTGGGAGTATCGGGTCTGTTATTTTTACGGATATGTTTTCACAAGGCTCGTTTTTAATCATTTTTTCGATATAGTTTTGTGCATTTAAAATGCGGCACATGCCCAACGTTTTTTTTGTAGCACTTGCATGAAAACGGTTATTGGGTAAGTTAATTTTTACATGTTCATGAAGGGATAAAGCTTGATTGATCAAGTCGTTGTAAGATTCAAAATCAGAACACAGAAGTTCTTTTATCGTGGGGCTTGGTGTATGCTCGAGAACAGCAAACCCATTTTCTGCAATTAAAAAGCTACTGCCGTAAAATTGTAAATCTCTAACCATAAAAATAAAATCGTCAAAGCTTTTTAAAACACAGGATTTAAGTTGATTTTGAAGTTTGTTATAAAGTTCGAAAAGTTCTTGTTCGTCAAATTTGTTTGGGAAATTCGTCGCACATTTGTCAGCCAGAACTGAATTTATGTTTGCCTCGTACACATAAAAAGCTTCGCAAAAACCGAGCTTTCTATAAATATCAAACAGATATTGTTCTTGCGGTATTAAAAACATGATGTCGGTATTTTTAGAAATGTCGAGCATGGCAGTATTAAAAATGGCTGAGACAAAGCCCTGTTTTCGAAACTGCTTGTCTGTACACACGCCCAAGCTATATACGGATTTGAAAATTTCTTTTCCATAACTGATTTCATACGGAAAAAACTGTGCGGCAGAAGCAACACAGTTTTTTTCTTGTTCACGATAAACGTAGGTGTATTCATGTTTGTATCTGCTTGAAAAATAAAAATCCACATACGTTTCGGTATCATCGAAGGCGTCTTGCCACAGTTTTTTAAGTTCAAGTAAGTCTTTATTGGTGGACGGTTTATCTACCATAATCGTTTCACTCCAAAATTCCTATATGCTTATTTAAAAGCAAAGATGGGTTGTAAGACATTTTGGCTTTACGAAGCCCAGGGATTCCCATATCTTCTTCACGGTTGATATATTTAAACCCAGAGCAAGTGTTTTCTGCAAAAAGCTGGTTAATTTTTGAATAAATGCCTTCATATGAATAGTCGGCTTTTTCTACATGGATAACAAAAACATCGTCGTTAAGCGGTTGCCCCAGTGTAAAAGCCCTAAGGGTTCCGTTAATCAACAAGCCGCCGCCACGAAGCTGCAGTTGATCAAAATTTATAAGTGCCTCTTTGACTGCTATTTTTTCGGCAAGCAAAGACTCGGTTTCATCGTTTTCTTTTTCCCACTCGTCAAGCATCGCAAGGCAAATATCAATGTGCGAGCCGTCTAAATTAATGTATTCGTATTCATAGAGCGAATTGAACTTATTGATGTGGTTTCGCTTTGCGTGAAATTTTTTACCGGTAAGCGAAATTAAGTCGGTTGATAAATATAAATAATCCCACACGTCCGCATTTTTAATTACGAAGTTTTGCGGCATAATTTCTTTTAGTTCATCGACCATTTCGTCTGTTAAGCCAATCATGCGAAAATCTAACTCAATTTGTTTTGCGTACGCCATCATATCAAACAGCACTTCTTTTAGAGGTGCCTCTGGTGCTTCACCTTCGAGTGGCATAAAAAAATGCGGAACGCCGTCAAAATCGGAGGACAAGATAACAAGATACCCTTTGTGGAGCGAGTAGGTGGCCTTGTAACAGTACCGCCACATAAAAATATTGCTGAACGAAAAATCACAAATGCCGTACTTGTTGGTTAAGAGAAAAGGTGATAAAATATCTCGAGTGTTAATGTTAATGTCATTGAAAAGCATAAAAAAGCCAAGTCCCTTCTTAATTTCTGTATATGATAAACTTCGTCTTGATTCATTGACTACATTATAGTATAACACTATTGTATTACAAGTAAAGTTGTTTTGCAATTATTAATGAGGAGAAAATAAAAATGGATAAAAAAATCTATATTTTACTGGGTGCCAGCGGCTCGGGTAAGACGACAATAGGCAATTATATCAGGAGCTTTGGTATACCCGAAGTTTTGACACATACAACAAGACCTATTCGTGAGAACGAGGAAAATGGCGTGCAGTATTATTTTGTGACCAAACAAGAATGGGACAAGCTAGATAAACTTGAAGAGAGCGTGTACAGTGGAAATTATTATGCTTTGAGCCGTGACGAAGTACTTGGAAAGCTTCGAGAAAACGACAGGGTATACATGATTTTGGATATTCACGGAACAAACTGCATCAAGGCGGCTTTTCCAGAACTGGTCAAAGTGATTTATGTTCATACGAGTTTGGAAAATTTACGAGGTCGAATGCTTGAGCGTGGCGATTCCGTTGAAAATATTGAGAAGCGACTTAAGAATGCGGTTGAGAGTGGCGAACTGAATTATCATGAACATGCCGATTACATTTTAGAAAATGAGAGCCTTGAGCAGACTTTGGAGCAAGTGAAAAAAATTCTGGATAGGTAAAAAATAATAGGAAAGCACATAAGAGAGGGTGTATTCGCTGTATGTGTTATAGTAGTTTGACAAAGGTGGTGAAATAGATGAGGTTTATGGACTTCTGTGCTGGTATAGGTGGGGGCAGGCTGGGCTTGCAAAAAAATGGTCTTCACTGTGTCGGATATTCAGAAATAGACGCTACTCCAGCATCCACATATAGGCTGTTTTATAATGATACGGAACCAAATTATGGTGATTTGATGTCTATAAATCCAGATAGCCTTCCCGAATTTGAAGTGATGATATGTGGTTTTCCTTGTCAGAGTTTTTCAATCGTAGGACAAAGGAAAGGCATGGATGATTTTAGAGGTCAAGTTATATATGGTCTTATAAACATTTTAAAAAATAAGAATGTTCCTTACTTTATTTTGGAGAACGTAAAAGGGCTTGTCAACCACGATAAAGGTAACACCATGAAAATAATACTAGAAGAATTGGATTCAGCTGGTTATAAGGTTCATTGGAAGGTTTTAGATAGCGTAAAGTATGGTGTACCTCAAATGAGAGAGCGTGTATATTTTGTAGGAATTAGAAAAGACATGATAAACGATAGAATTGGTTTCGCATGGCCCAACGAAGTCGAGACACCTGATATTTCAAATTACTTAATTTATACGATGAACTCAATACTTGACCATGAGAAAGATGAAACTTTCAAAAAATATTGTAACAACAAGTATAATGTAGGTAAATTCAACTTGGATAACATCCTTAGCGAAGATTATTTGGTAGTTGATACAAGGCAATCAGATTTAAGATTGTACAGGGGTAAGGTTCCAACACTTAGGACAGGCAGACATGGAATTCTATATGTAAAAGATCGAAAACTAAAACGATTATCTGGATATGAAGCCTTATTACTGCAAGGGTTTCCAAAAGAGCTTGCAGACAAGTCAGTAAATAATATTGTAGAAAGCAAACTGCTTGCACAAGTTGGGAATGCAATGACTGTATCAACAATATCTGCTATTTGTGGAGCAATGCTTGGGTAATAGATGGCGACGCAAAACTTTGGCTAAAACAAATGGGTTATAAAATTGAAGATATTGAGTATGTGCGAGCAGTAGTAATTCATGGACATAAAGCAGACATCAATGTTCAAATTACAATTAAGCTTAAATCAGCAACGGACATCCAAAACATACAAGTTAAATTAGTCAGTAACAAGAGTGGATTTAATCAAGTTGATAAACGTTGGTTAAGCCAATATAAGGAGCTTTGGAGTATTCCAAGCAATATATACATACTATTGCAATATTTCACTGGTGAGTTAAAACCTTACAAAACAGGAACAAAAGACAAAAGGCGGATGTTTTTGAACGAAATGTCACAAGATGAGCGAGAGACTATTATTAACTGGTTTACCATGAACAAAGGTCTTATAATATCTGATATTCTTAGAGGTCGTGGCGAGTTCACAGCAGAATGGGTATTAGTAGCTCAGAAAGTACAGACTAATTCAAGATGGGCACTTAAAAATATCAACGTTGTTATTCACCACTATTCCAAAGGTCCGGTTATGATAAGCCCGAAGGGTTCTATTAATTTGGGGAGAGTCGGGGTTCAGCGAAAAGGAGGGGATAGTGGCAGAGATACCGCCAATATGTTGCAATTCAAGGTAGACCCAACAGAGTTATTCAATATATAAAAGCCAAAGCACATTAAGCGGTGATGCATTCGCTGTATGTGCTTTGGCTTTTAAAATCTGGGAACATGAATCATGAGATTATTAGAAACCAAATCGGATTGAGAACCACTAACAATAACATCTACGTATTTCCAAGATTGTTCTTCTAAGAATAAAGGTGTCAGCAAGGAATCCCACCAGTTTGCAAATTCCGTGATGGACTCCACCGTTCCACCGTTTTCTCCATTAACAAGGTCTCGTTGCACAACACGTGCACGGGCAATCTTTGGCTCCGTATCGACCCAAATGGAGTAGGTTGCCATTGTACGCAGTGATTTTCTGCTGGCTCCCATTCCCTCAATAACGAGTGCCCTATTTGGATCAACATCAATGGAGCCAGCACGGTTTTCTTTAATCCAACCGGTTGGCTTATAAGCGACAGCGTTTCCATTCCGCCAAGGATTTACAATACTGGCAAGCATTTCGCCATCCCAATGGACAGGGTCAGCACACCAACTCACATCGTCTGAAAGGATTAGATTCGCATTCAATATATCAACAAGTTTTGCAGCTAAAGTTGTCTTGCCAGAGCCTGCAACTCCATCAATGAGTATAAGGGGCTTAGGCTCCATATTTGTAATTTTTACTGCAAGATTAGACAGAGTTTCTTCAGACCAGGAGTCTATTTCAAGTGATGGTAATAATGACATATCGATAAACGCTCCTCAAGATGGGAATAATCCCCTTATTCATTTTATGTCTCTATTCAATAAGGTTGCCATGCGATAGAAACAATTTTTTTTGCCAAAGAAAAATACTCTTTGGTTAAATCAGCCCATTCATTTTCGGATACTTCTTTATTGTTAAAGTAATAAGGATATTCAACTCCGTTATCAGAAGCAGGAGGGCTTGCGAAGTTTATTTCGGAGAGATTACCGTCCGAATCGAAAGTCATATACCTATAAAAAATACCGGTGGTATTAAGTGTACAAAAAATGGCACCATTTTCCAGAAAATCAACAGGGCCATGAAGATTATTCCCCGCAGCAAGCCAAAAGACGACGCTACCATTTTGATAGGAGTAAATGTAGTATTGTCCCGAAAATGTAAGTAATTCGGGGATACCATCTCCAGTCAAATCAAATATCGCATAATTAATATGGTCAAGACCGCTTTTATCGTCAAGGACGGTATTTATATCGAAGGTGTCGTTGTTATCCTTATTGATAGCATCGGCTTCTCCGCTTAAAAACTCATTATATGTTTTTATGGCGGCGTTGTATTCTTGCTCCTTTGACGAGTCAGTTTTTAGAAATTCTTTTGTTAATGCATTAGAATTTTTAGCGTTTGAATTTGTGTCGGGGCTTTTCGTGTCGCAGGCTGTTAAAAAGATTATGGTTAAAAGCAATAATGCGATTTTTTTCATGAAAAACATTAGTGTAGCCCCCACAAATACAAATTTTCCAACATTACAACGTTACTTGCTGAACAAGAATTTCGATTAGGAAATACTTATTATCTGCCAGAAATCCAAATACCCATATCTGTTAATCCACTTTTTAATCCATAAGAAATAATAATTGCTGCTATTACGATTGCTACGGCAATTATGACATGCCCTATTAGTTGTTGGTAATCTTTCATAGTATAGTCTCCTTAATAAATTTTGTTTAACTCTACCTGTTTGAGTTTTATAAAATTATCCTCAACTCTTTATTATCCCAAGTATATTGCAAAAATATTTATTTTTACATCAGAAGCAATTTCTGTGCGAAATTTTTTGCTCCAGAAATGGCTGATTCAGTTTGAAATGAGGCTAAATCGTCCTCGTCACGCACAGAGTACATACCCATGTAGTTCAAGTTTGAATGTTTACATAAACGCTCTATACCCATTTCAAAAGGCTCGGCTCCATAATTGGCGTCATAGCCGTGGGTTGCTACAATCGCAATTTTTTTGCCCGCCCATAAGGAACCTTTCGCTTTACCATAAAATTTATTTAGCCCAAAATGTCTGTCCAACAAGGCTTTCATGGGGGTTGTGCAATACCATGAGTAAATCGGTGTAGCAAGGACGACACAGTCACTTTCAATCACTTCTGCTATGATTTGGGCAACATCGTCTTGTTGCTCACAGCCATATTGATTTTCTACTTGTTGACAAGCAAAACATCCGTTGCAAGGCTTTATATTTTTTTCAGACAAATTAATATATGTAATTTCACTGTCGTTCTTTTTCAGCTCTTCAACGAATGGCTTTAATAACTCCGCTGTGTTTCCGTTTATGCGAGGACTTGCCATTAAAATGCAAAACTTCAATCTAATCCCTCCGGTCAATGTTTGCTTTGGTTCAGTCTCATGCTTTTTAGAAATCCAAGCGTTCGTTTCTTCTATCTTGAAAAATTTGCGACAACGAACGCTTGAATGTGGTGATTTGATTTATGATGTTCTAATTACAAATCGTTTCTGCTTCTGCCATCACATTCATCATCAGTAACATTCCCATGGTGAAGCCATATGAAAAAATATCGTCTTCCTCAAATGCAATTAATTGCAAATGAAGTGCTGACAATTCTTCAAACCTAGAACTATCATCAAGCGACATCTTTTGAATAAAATATCTTTCCTCAATCTCAACTTTTTTGAGTATTTCAAGTTGCTCTGCACTTCTAGGGGACTGCCGTTCCCATGGAATAATCTTTCCATTAAACAAGCCGTGTAGTACATTTTTCATTTTAAAGACCTCCAACTTTGTATTTTCTGTTTTCAAACAAAGCTTGAAAGGACTTGCGACGCATGATATACTATTTACGTCACAGTTGCTTTCGAGCTTTGTGGTTGCGTTGGAAGTGGCGGTTCTTTGTGAGAGATGTACGCCGCTTCCTTTTATTCTTTGTTGAGGTCATCATGCATCTTGTGGATTCCTCGCCGTATGATTTCCGCTTTAGATACTTCCATAGAATGAATACAATCATCTAGTTTTTCGGAAGTTTCTTTGTCAAGCCGCACTTTCAACGAAATATCTTTAGGATTATCTGTTGGCCTACCCATTTTTTTGTTCCCCAATTGCACCACCTCACTTTGTGGGGTCTATAATTTATTGTAACTAAAGGACGCCGCAATGTCAACTATGTAAAAAAAGAAATAACATATTCAGTAGAAAATGAATGCTCTCACTAGGCACTTCGCCGCTTACGCACGAAAAGGCTTGTTTCTAATAAAAACACAACTCGCTTCGCTCAAACAGGTGTTTTTATTACAGAAACTTCGCCATACGTGCCTACAGTGGCTTCGCTAAATCGTTCGAGCATATTCATTTTCTGCAATCTAGTGTGTGAATTGCGGTATGCGAAAAGAAAAGTGCGTTTGAGTGCTATAAGGGGCAAATCCAATCACACGTAGCACGATTTTGCGGAGAGTTTTAGAATTTCTTGGATAGGATTTTTAAAGCGAAGCCAGTGTTTGAGCGAAGCGAGTTTGGCGGAGCTAAAAATCCTGCCCTAGAAATTCAAAGCTTGGAGCAACCTAGTGCAAGTGGATTGGATTTGCTAGGGATTTTGCCAAGCAAAAATAAAAACGGATATCCCAATCATGGGGCATCCGTTTTTGATATTGTACTATCTACATCGAAACCACAAAAACGATTGCACAATAAGCAATCATGCAAAATATGGTTTGAAAATCTCTTCTTTTAAGAATCATTTCTTTCATGCGGGTTCGGTTTATATCGCCACGATAACAACGTGCCTCCATTGCCATGGCAAGTTCGTCGGCTCGTCTAAACGACGAAATAAACAGCGGAACAAGCAAGGGGACAAGGCTCTTGGCTTTTTTAATTAAACCGCCTGTGTCAAAGTCCGCACCTCTTGCCATTTGGGCTTTCATGATTTTATTCATTTCTTCAAGCAAAGTCGGGATAAACCGAAGTGCAATGGTCATCATCATCGCGATGTCATGAGCGGGAACGCCAATTTTTTTAAGCGGCTTAAGCAAATACTCGATGGCATCGGTAAGCTGAATCGGTGACGTGGTGAGCGTTAAAACCGACGAGCCGATGATGAGCAGAATCAATCGAAAGCACATCTTCACAGCAACAATTAAACCTTCGAGCGTAATTTTCATTACACCCCATTCGATTAAAATAGTTTTTCCTGGCGTAAAAAATATATTGAGCACAACCGTAAATATAATGATAAAGAAAATGGCACGAAGCCCACGCAACAAGTAAAGTGGGGGAACGGTGGAGATATAAATGACGGTGGAGATGGCGGCAATGGTGAGTGCATATCCCCAAATATTATTGATGACAAACAACATGGCAATGTACGCAATGGTTGAGATTAACTTAACCCTTGAGTCAAGGCGGTGGATATAAGAATCGGCGGGGTAGTATTGCCCGATGGTTATGTTCACAGTTTCGCCCCCTTAAGATAATGATAAATCGTTTCGGTGGCGGAATTCACAGTGAAAACGTCTGTCGGCATTTTTATACCACGCTCGTTTAGGCTTTGCATTAAGTAGCTGATTTGCGGTGCGGCAAGACCGATTTGTTCGAGTTCTTTTGCGTGGATGAAAACTTCGGAAGGTGTGCCGTTGTAAGCAACTTTGCCGTTGTTCATCACGATAATTTTTTGAACCAAACGAGAAATATCTTCCATGCTGTGTGAAACCAAGATGACGGTAATTTTTAGTTGCTCGTGCATCTCTTTTATTTTGTCCAAAATTTCGTCACGACCATGAGGATCAAGCCCAGCGGTTGGCTCGTCCAAAACAAGAACTTCTGGACGCATTGCCAAAACGCCAGCAATTGCCACACGGCGTTTTTGTCCGCCTGATAAATCAAATGGCGATTTATTATACATATCCTCGGGAACGCCTGTGATGGAAAGTGCTTCACGCACTCGAAGGTCAATTTCTTCTTTGGATAAGCCCATGTTCTCGGGGCCAAAAGCCACGTCTTTATAAATGGATAGCTCAAAGAGCTGATGCTCTGGATATTGAAACACCAACCCGACACGCTGCCTAAGTCTTTTGTACTGGGACTTATCGGCATTGATGTCCACGCCGTCAAGTAATATGGTACCCGACGTGGGTTTTAAAAGTCCGTTCAAATGTTGAATCAAAGTGCTTTTGCCAGAACCAGTATGCCCGATTAAGCCAGTGAAGCTACCTTTTTCAATGGTTAGGCTAACGTTATCGAGGGCGTACTTCTCAAATTTTTGTGTAGCATTGTAAATATGGGTCAAACCTTTTAGTTCAATTGACATATTGCACCAACCATTTCATCTATTGTTAAAATGCCCTCGGGCAAATCAATTCCTAAATTTTTTAAATTATGGCAAACCTCGGTTACTTGTGGTACATCCAGACCAAGCTCTCGCATTTTCTCGACTTGGCTAAATATTTTTTTAGGCGTATCGTTCATAACAACTTTGCCGTGATCCATCACGACAACGCGGGAAGCTTTGATGGCTTCGTCCATAAAATGTGTGATGAGAATAACGGTTATGCCTTCTTCGGTGTTAAGCTTCATAACGGTATCCATAACTTCTTTTCTACCGACAGGGTCAAGCATGGCGGTAGGCTCGTCAAGAATGATGCAATCGGGTTTCATGGCAAGCACACCAGCAATCGAGATTCTTTGCTTTTGTCCGCCCGATAAAAAATGCGGTGGGCTATCACGGTACTCGGTCATGCCGACAGTGTTCAGTGCTTCTTCCACACGGCGGCGAATCTCGGAGGGTTCGATGCCAAGATTTTCAGGGCCAAACGCAATGTCCTCTTCCACAATGGTTGCTATAATTTGGTTGTCGGGGTTTTGAAACACCATGCCAGCACTTTGGCGAACATTCCACGTATCGGCATCGTTTTTTGTATCAAAGCCTTTGACAAGAATTGTTCCCGCAGAAGGGCGAAGCAATGCGTTCATGTGCTTGGCAAGCGTTGATTTTCCCGAGCCGTTGTGCCCAAGAATCGCTACAAACTCGCCACGGTTTATTTTTATATCAACGTCATCGAGAGCAAGTTCTTTATCGAATAGCTCGGTTTCTTCGTTGTACTGGCTATATTCAAATTTTAAATTATTGGCTCTTATCATTTTGCCTATCCTTTCACAATAAAAACTGCTCGTCTTCCTCAAACTCATGTTATATTATAAAGCGTTTTCATAGAAATGTATACGACTTTTTACAATTGTATCGTTTCATTAAAAATAGAGCACCCCGTAGTTGTTTTACAACTTCTGGGGTGCGTTGTGATTTGTGATTAATCAGGCAAATAACTGGATACCACAGATTTTAAATCATCAATGATAATTGGTTTTTGTAAATGCGAATCCATTCCCGAATTAATACACCTTACAATATCGTCTCGGTCAGTATTTCCTGTCATAGCAATAATTGGTGTCTTGATCCCTCGTCTTCTAATTTCTCTTGTTGTCTCGTAGCCGTCCATGCCAGGCATATTCACGTCCATGAGGATAATATCAAAATTTTGTGAAGATAAAATTTTGAGAGCTTCCTCGCCGCTTGAGGCAACGGATCCAATCACTTCAAAATGTTCAAGAATACTAAGAGCAACTTCTTGGTTCATTTCAACGTCATCTACAACCAGAATTTTGGCACCCTTTAGAGATTTCTCTTTTTTGGGCGTAGATTGAATGGCAAGGCGGCGTTCCTCAAGACTGCCTGCTGCATAAACTTTTTGGTAAGAAGCGGGGCATTTTCGTACATTTGCAGTAAATGTAATTTCCGTGCCACGGCCAAGCTCACTATCAATGTTAAAGGTTCCGCCCATAAGTTCGGTAATGCTTTTTACAATCGGCAAACCAAGACCTGTTCCGCTGTTATTCAAATGATAACTGAACTGTTCAAAAGGCAAGGTAGCTTTTTTGAGCTGTTCACTTGACATACCAATGCCTGTATCTAAAACAGAAAAGCTTAAATACATCGAGTTATATCTGCGTTTGATAAGTTCCACATCAATTTCCACGCCACCTGTATTTGTGTGTGTAACGGCGTTGTTTAATAAATTGGTAAGTGCTTGTTTTAAACGAACCCTGTCTGCCCGAATAAAAGTAGGAATCCGTGCATCTATACTATATCCGACTTCGATAGATTTTATTTGGTCTTTTGGCAAAGCCTCGATAATTTCTGCAAGCATTTCTTCCAAGTCAAAATCAATGTCAAGCAATTCAAGTTTGTTCGCTTCCAACTTTGAATAGTCAAGAATATCATTTATTATATCGAGCAATGATTTGGCGGACTGGTTTATTTTTCGTATGGAGTCGTGTACTTCGCCATTCACAGCTTTCATCACTTGCAACTCCGAAAGACCAATAATTGCGTTCATCGGCGAGCGAATTTCGTGGCTCATGTTTACAAGGAAGCGGCTCTTGAGTTTGTTGTTGTCATGCTCTTTTTCGGCAGTTTTCTGTAGCAATTCATTGGATTGTTTTTCATTGCTAATGTCGTTTATAATGGATACGATTACCATTTCGCCTTTGTAATAACTTAACATATCAAAAACAATCGCATCAATAATTCTGCCTTTTTTTGTAATGTATTGGCACTCACGCATCAATGAGTAATCGGTATCGTCGGCATGGGCAAAATGCTGTTTTAAAAAGTCAACTGAGTTTGCAGGGTCTTCGGTTTTGGTATGTTGAATAAAATTGTGCCAACTCTTATCAATCATCTCTGGTCTGGAATCAAGGTCGAACACCTCGAGGCTTTTGTTGTTGATGTACCTGATTGACACTTCGTCTTTGCTTGATATGATAAGAGGCATAGGCAAATGGTCAAGTATGATTGCAAGTTCATTCTCAAATTGCTGTAAGGCGGTGGATTGTTTTTCGCTTTCTTCAATGTCTATAAACCAAAATACAGTAGCATCTTTTTCTTTGTAAACTGTCTTGCCTATGCTACGCATAAATTTGTGAGTGGTGCCATCAGGCATTTTAAATCCAAATGAATCTTGCCCATTTGCATCGTAGGTGTCTGGGAAATCTGAAAACAATGGAATTTCTGAAACACGCTGTTCGCGCGGAATGCCCATGATTTCGTTTAAAAACGGATTGCCCTCGACGATAAAGTCATCAACCACAAGTGCATATCCGATTGGGGCGGTTTCCATCACTTGTTCAAGGTTTTCTTTCAATAATTTAAGTTGGTCGTCTTTCTCAAGTAGTTGTTCGGTTGAGTAGAGATTTTTTTGTATTTCTTTGAGGTTTGCATTTCGTTTTCTCAAAGTCTGCAAAAACCAAAAGCTTCCGCAAACACTCATGAGAATAATGAATGCGATGGAAACTAGCAACCAAAAAAGCAAGGGGTTGCTCTCTAAAAGGCTGAGCTCTTGGTTGGTAATGGTTGCATCAACAAAAAGGTTTAAAATTTCTTCTTTGGAGATATGCCATCTTTTCATGACTGCCGCATCAAAAAACCAAGCGTTGCTTTTTCCGTTATCTGGCACGATACCGATGGAGGAAACATCTGCACCGTCTAAAATTTTTGTCATAATATCGGCGGCGAGTTTTCCATGTGCTTCATAGTCGATGTATTTGCCGCCTAAATGCCCAAATCCATAGTTGATCATCGAAAGACCAAAAATTGGAGATGAACTATTTTTATAGAGTAAAGACTGAATTTCTGATGGCGAGTAATACACGCCGCTTTTATCAACTTGATAATCACCAACTAAAACAAGCGTATTGGGAGGCAAGTTTTTTAAATTTTCGAGGAGGTCATGGGTCGATAGATTTTGATTAGACTCAATGGTAACTCGATCTAAATATGGCCCCATCTGTTTTTCGATTGCACTGTGCCATGCACGTCCCGATTCGGTATAGTCGTTGATTACAAATATGTTTTTTGTTTTTGGAAACAATTTAAGCATAACATCCATTGTTTCGGCTGCGGAGATTTGTCCCAAAGAGCCTGAAACAAATTTTTCTATGCCAGCAATGTCAGATGGTTTATAGTCGATTACGTCAGTAAAAACAACAGGCACGCCATAAAATAAAATACTATACTGGTCGACCATAAATTTAAAGGCAGAGTTTCCAGTGATAAGCACGAGCTTAGGAATTTTACCCAAGAAGTCGGCTCGAATCAGCCCTTGAATATTTTGAGATTTTACTTCCTTATCCACTTTTTGGTTGCTGTCAAGGTATGCTGTGTAAAATTTATACGCATCAAAGTTTTTGCTCTGCACACCTTTTAAAATTTCTTTCTCAATTGTGGAATCGGGGTTGTTGGTCTGCACATGCAGAATATAATCAGTGTCCTCAAATGAATCCTGTGACAAACTCTCGTTGTTTAACAACTTATTTAAAGTTCCGTTTGCTTTCATGACTGCAATTGAATTGGAAAGTTTTTGTACCAGTTCACTGTGTTTTTCATTGAGCACAATATGCACAGGGATTTTGTCAATTTCTGAAACAAATTTTAAACCTTCGGGCATATGCTGACTTTGCCCTGTAGCAATTGTGATAACAGCAAGGTCGATCTCACCATTTTCTAGGGCATCAAAGAGGCTGGCTCTTGAAGGCTTTTGAATAACGGATTTAATTGTTTGAGGCAAACTGGTTTCTAAATGTGGTTTTTGAAAAACATGGCCAACACGGTAGGGGATTAGGTCGTCCCAATTTCTTATCGTACCAGAAAAATCACTTCTTGCATAAACAACATAACTTAAATCAAATAGGGGATTGGGCACTTCAATAATATTTGGGTATGTCTCTTTGGTGACACCCACGCCAGCAGTGTGCCCGTCTTTCACGCCGCTGTTCACCATATTTAAACCGGATCGATTACCTGTGATGGTAATGGTTATCTCGCATCCGATTTCTTTAAACAAATGAAAGACTGCGTTATCAACAGAACTTGGAATGTCCACGGAAGAACAAAGGTCGATGGTTTCTTTTGTTGCTTTGATTTGCGTCGCAAAGGCGGGGGTTGAGATGATCAAAGTCATTAAAATTGCTAGTACAAGTCGAAAGTTAAAGTTTTTCATGTCAACGACCCTCCTCCCCAAGAATTTCTCGAATCCTTTTGCTAACTGAAGAATATGCATGGGCAACTGCTTCGTAGTTTTCGGCAGTATGCTCTTCCTCAAATTTAAGTGCAAAGTCAAACACAGAATTCACACCAAGGTTTGCAGACACACCTTTGATCATATGTATAAAATTCTTAGGCTCGTCGGCTTTTTTTGAAAGTTCATCATAATCTACAAATTCATATAAAGTTGCAAATTTCTGTAGAGCCACTA
>JAVBKL010000104.1:0-12879 GCA_031554055.1 Eubacteriales bacterium
GTCGCCCTCAAGACCAGATTTCCCATACGCAAGTAGTAAGACCCCTCGAAGACTACGAGGTTGATAGGCCAGAGGTGTAAGTGCGGTAACGTATTGAGCTGACTGGTACTAATAGGTCGAGGGCTTGACCATAATGATTAGTAATGCTTGTTTGTTTGCGAATTGTTTGAGAATTTATATTCAGTTTTGAAGGTACAAAAGTATCTTTATTCCTCGATAGCTCAGCGGTAGAGCATCCGGCTGTTAACCGGAGGGTCGCTGGTTCGAATCCAGCTCGGGGAGCTTTTGTCATATGGCGCCATGGCCAAGTGGTAAGGCATAGGTCTGCAACACCTTGATCACCAGTTCAAATCTGGTTGGCGCCTTAAAACTTAAACAAAAATAAACCCCGATAAGGTAAACTTGTCTGGGTTTATTTTTTTGCACTGCTGTAACACTTATGGGTATCTCAGACTTAAAAGATAGCTTGCAAGAATTTAAGATACAAAGTTTTCAAGATTTAAAAAATTCTCGTTTTGGCAAGTATTCAATCACACAAATCATTACAATCATATACGGATTGAGTACACATATTCGGGAGACAATGTTAAAGAGATTACTCGCCTTTAACGGCATTGATATGAACGTAACCAGAAATATATCAAGCCATAATTATGACGCTTTGAACTATAGAATTTTATATAGCATCATAGAAAAATTAATTGACGATAAAATATTTAATGAGTTAAGCGATTATCTGGGAGTTGATTATGATGCTACCACTAGACGATGATATTCAGACTGTGATAAAAATAGCAACTTGTTATCCTTCGATTAACAGGGTTGGTTAATGGGCTTGGAGCCATACTTCGAGCGATTCGTGACAAAGAGGTTGACTTGCTCGCCTATGATGATTTATTAGAATCGAGTGACATACAGTTTAAAAACAGTGTGTTAAATGACGTAATTTGGGTATATGAGAAATACAAAAATAACATCACATTATAAATTCAGAAGAAGCACTGACAGCCTATTGACGGAATGTTTAGTGCTTTTTTATTTACCCATTGACACAGCAAACAATAAATTATAGAATTAGCAGATTACAAAAATTGGAGGTTAGTATATGAAATATGGGTATTTTGATGACACAAATAGAGAATACGTGATTGATCGAGTAGACACGCCACAGTCTTGGACAAATTATATTGGTGTTAAAGATATGTGTGCTGTCATTTCACATAATGCTGGTGGTTATGTTTTTTATAAATCTCCACAGTTCCACAGGATTACAAGATTTAGACCAAACGGTGTTCCTATGGATCGCCCCGGTCATTACGTGTATGTACGTGATGATGAGACTGGCGAATATTGGAGCATTTCATGGCAACCTGTTGGAAAAGATTTATCAAAGGCAAAATACGAATGCAGACATGGTTTGTCATACTCCAAGTTTTCTTGCGACTACAACAACATTGATGCAAGCCAAACGATTTTTATTCCGCTCGATGATGATGTTGAGCTATGGGATGTTTGCCTCAAGAACAAAGGGGACAAACCAAGAAAGCTTAGCGTTTACTCATACGCAGAATTTTCCTATCACCATATTGAGATGGACAACCAAAACTTTCAGATGAGTTTATATTGTTCTGGTTCGAGCTATAAAGATGAAGTCATCGAATACAATCTGTTTTATGAAGAAAATGGAAATCAATATATGGCGTCAAACTTTTCACCTGATGGATTTGATTGCTTGAGAGATACATTTTTGGGTAATTACAGAACGGAGACAAACCCAATCGCTGTTGAGCGTGGGGAATGCTTTGGCTCGTTTGAGCTCACAGGAAATCATTGCGCAACACTCATGAAGAGAGTGGAAATTCCTGCGGGTGAAGGAGCAAGATTAATTTTTATGCTTGGTGAAGGAAACCGCTCGGCGGGTTTACAAATCAAATCAAAATATTCAGACCTTGCACAAGTTGATGAACAAAAAGCAAAGCTTGCAAAGTTCTGGGATGATAAATTGTCACAGTTTCAAATTAAAACGCCTCACGAAGGCATGAATTCGTTTATCAATATTTGGAATTTATACCAAGCAGAGACAAACGTTAATTTTTCAAGATTCTCTTCTTTTATTGAAGTTGGTGGAAGAACGGGACTTGGCTATCGTGATACGGCACAAGATGCCATGAGCATACCACATTCTGCACCAGATAAATGCAAAATGCGTATTGAGCAACTGCTTATGGGAGAGACTTCAACAGGTTACGGAATCCATTTATTTGAGCCGAACTGGTTTGATAAAAATAAAAAAGCGCCAGCATTTAGTTCTCCAACAATCGTTCACGTTCCAGAAAAATCTGCGATCATTCACGGACTTGCCGATACTTGTTCTGACGATGCACTCTGGCTTGTAACTGCAATTGTAGAGTACATTAAAGAAACAGGAGATTTTAGTTTCTTAGAAGAAGTATACACGTATGCAGATGAAGGCAGCGGAACCGTTTATGAGCATATGACAAAAATTCTTGCGTTTTCAGCAGAGCAAGTTGGCGACACAGGAATTTGCAAGGGACTTCGTGCAGACTGGAACGACTGCTTAAACTTGGGCGGCGGAGAAAGTTCGATGGTAAGCTTTTTGCATTACTGGGCGATAGATATTTTTATTCAACTTTTGAAAATGCTAGACAAAAAAGATGAAATTGCTATATATGAAGAAATGGCAAGTAAAGTTAAAAAATCTTGCGACGAAAACCTTTGGGATGGCGATTGGTACATTAGAGGAATCACTTCAAAGGGCAAGAAAATTGGTGTGAGCTCGGACAGCGAAGGCAAAGTTCATATGGAATCCAATACTTGGGCGGTTGTTTCGGGGCTTGCTGACAATGACAAAGCAGTCAAAGCGATGGATAGCGTTGATGAATATTTATATTCAGAATATGGATTGCATCTTAATTCGCCTTCCTATGCAGTTCCTGATGATACAATTGGGTACATTACTCGTGTTTATAAAGGTGTAAAAGAAAATGGTGCGATTTTCAGTCATCCGAATCCTTGGGCTTGGATTGCCGAAAGTAAAATTGGCCGTGGAAGTCGTGCGATGAAATTTTATGATGCACTTTTGCCATACAACCAAAATGATAAGATTGAAGTGAGAAAAGCAGAGCCATATTCATATTGCCAGTTCGTCATGGGCAAAGACCATACATCTTTTGGAAAAGCAAACCACCCTTGGATGACAGGAACTGCTGGTTGGGCGTATTTTGCGGCAACGAGGTTTATGCTAGGAGTTAGACCAGATTTTAACGGATTAATTGTTGATCCTTGCGTTCCTGCAGACTGGAAAGAGTTTAGCGTCGTTCGCAAATGGCGTGGAGCAGAGTACAGAATAAACGTGAAAAATCCAAATGGCGTGGAAAAGGGAACAAAAGAAATTTTGCTAAACGGAAAAGCTGTACAAGACTTTATTCCTGTTCAGCCAGAAGGAACAATTAATGACGTTGAAATTACAATGGGATGAAAATATAAGGGGTGCAAATACATGATAAAATTCGGTACTGGCGGTTGGCGTGCAATAATTGGTGAAGATTTTACAAAGGCAAATATTCAGATTTTGATGACTGCCATTGCGAATAAAATGAAAGCAGAGGGTTCGGACAGAAAAGGCTTTGTTATTGGCTACGACAGAAGATTTTTGTCCAAAGAATCTACTGAATGGGCGGCTTGTGTATTAGCGGCACATGACATACACACGTACATTATTGATAGGGCAGCACCAACGCCGCTTATCATGTACACAGTAAAATATTATAATTTAGACTACGGCATGGCAGTTACTGCAAGCCATAACCCAGCACTTTATAACGGCGTGAAAGTATTTATAAATGGTGGACGTGACGCAGACGAAGCAACTACTGTTGATATTGAAAGATTTATCTCAGATGTGTGCCCAGATGATATTAAAGTGGCAAACTACGAAGAAGCTGTTGCCAACGGACAAATTGAAGTCATATTCCCACAAAATAATTATGTGGATTCGATTATTAGAAGCATCAATATGGATGCGATCAGGAGCAAGAACTTAAGAGTTGTGCTTGACCCTATGTATGGTGTTAGCAAAACTTCACTCCAGACTATTCTCTTGACTGCACGATGTGATTTGGATGTAATCCATGATAGACATGATACGTTGTTTGGCGGCAGACTTCCAGCACCAACGGCTGAAACGCTTAATGCATTGCGTAATTTTGTTGTGGAAAATGGTTATGACCTTGGAATCGGCACAGACGGAGACGCTGACAGAATCGGTTTGATTGATGATAAGGGACAGTTCCTCCATCCAAATAAAATTCTTGCACTTCTGTATTACTATTTGTTGAAGCACAAAGGCTGGAGAGGTGCGGTTGTTAGAAACATCGCAACCACTCATATTTTAGATAGAATTGCTGATAGGTATAACCAAAAATGCTATGAAGTGCCAGTTGGTTTCAAACATATTTCTTCAAAAATGCTTGAGACAAATGCCATTGTCGGCGGCGAATCTTCTGGTGGTCTTACTGTTCGTGGGCATATTCAAGGAAAAGATGGAATTTATGCGGCAGCTATTTTAGTGGAAATGATTGCGATAACAGGAAAGAGACTTTCTGAAATCAGCAAGGATTTGGACGAAGAATTTGGCGAACTCTATATGACAGAGTTTGATTGCCACTTTACTTTGGATCGCAAAGCGGAAATCATTGATACACTCATTACACAGAAGAGCCTTCCGAACTTTGCCTATGAAGTTGAAAAAGTATCGTACTCAGATGGTTGCAAAGTTTACTTTAAAAATGGCGGCTGGATTATCGCAAGATTTTCTGGTACAGAGCCGTTGCTCCGTATTTTCTGTGAAATGCCAACCGAAAAAGAAGCGTTGGCGACACAAGAAACATTGGTTAAATTTCTTGGACTATAAGAATGTCAATTTATGAATTTATAAAATCAAGGCAGAATATTTATCCTTTTCATATGCCTGGGCATAAAAGAAACCCTAAGTTCTTCCATGTAAATTTTTTGGATACTGACATTACTGAAGTTTATGGTGCGGATAACTTAAAAGAACCTGACGGTATTATAAAATCATTGGAAGAAAAAATAGCAAAGCTATATGGTGCAGACCAAAGTTTTATATTGGTTAATGGTTCTACTTGTGGGATTGAAGCAGCATTGTTCCTTGCCAATAAAGAAATTATAATGGCAAGGAATAGTCACATGAGTGCTTACAATGCTGTTGTGCTTTCGGGTGCAACGCCGCATTTTGTTTATCCAGAACTGTCGCCGTATAGTTTTGCCACAAGAATTGATGCGTGTCAAATTAAGGATGCTTTGGATAAATTCCCAAATGCAGAAGCGGTTTTTATAACCAGTCCGACGTATGAAGGTTTTTGTTCAGATATTGAAGCGATAGCCAAGCTTGTGCATAGTAAAAATAAAATTTTAATAGTCGATGAGGCACATGGAGCACACTTTGGGTTCCATGATGCTTTTCCGAAGAGTGCCATTCATTATGGAGCAGACATTGTTATTCAAAGTTTACATAAGACACTTCCAGTTCCCACGCAGTGTTCTGTGCTTCATATAAAAGGGAACAGAGTTTGTAGCGATGATATGAAAAGAAATATTAATTTGCTCCAAACTTCAAGCCCATCTTATTTTTTTATGTGCTGTGTAGAACAGTGTATTGATTTATTGATTGCAGATTCAAAGAAGATTTTTTCGGAGTACAATAGTAACTTATCCGCAATGATTGAAAATTTATCGGAAACAAAATTTATTACATTGGAAACCAATGATTATACCAGATTTGACAAAGGGAAACTCTTGTTTTATTTAAATTCAGAACTATCTGGCAGAGAATTTTCTGATCTGTTACGCCATGAATACCATATTGAGTTGGAGTTTTCAGGGACAAATCATGCACTTGCCATGACAAGTTTTGCTGATACAGCCGAAGGTTTTTTGAAACTAAGAAAAAGTATATTAAATATTGATTCTCAATTGACAACTTTTAAAAAATGTGACAATATATGTTTATCATATTTTGAAGCAGAACAAAAATACAGTCCTCGAGAGGCTTTTTATATGCCAAAGGAAGATGTGCAAATAAAAGACTGCGTCGGGAGGACTATGGGGGATTATTTAATTCCGTATCCGCCGGGTATCCCGCTCATTGCACCAGGTGAAGTGATTACAGAACAGTTACTTGACCATGTTTTATTTTTGCGTAACAAAGGAATAAATATGATGGGTCAAGGTTCTGCACAGAACAAAGTAAAAGTTGTTAAATCTATGTAATTTAGGGGGATTTTATGTTAAGAGAAGTGTTATATTTTGAAGATGTATGCTATAGGCTTGAGGCACTCATGGTGTACAATAACATTCAAGAAGATGAAGTTATGAAAGCACTCAAAGAAGTGTCTTATATCATTGCATATGACCAAAAGCTAACGAACATAAATACAAAATATTATGACTTTGCAACTAAATTATTAAAAAAATCGGAAGAACTTGGATTCTCTGGACATTTATTAAAAAAATATTCCGTTTACTTGTTCTTAAAGGATACAAACATTTTATCGCTTGCCTGTGAGAATGGAGTGGATGTATCCAATACTACACTTCATGCAATGGCACTTAAAGATATGGGCGTTTTGCAATATTTTATGGATTTTGATTTAAAGAATCTTTGCGAAAATATTGGGTATGGTGAAAAAATATTTGAATATACACCAACTGCTCCAAAAGAAAATCCTGAAATCGAGTACCTTTGTTCTCTCCAAAAAGGCGATGATTTGTTAAAGCAATTCATTTTGAAGTATTCTCAAATGGGTAGCGGAATTTATGCAGAGCAGGGTACTTTTAAAGTGGACAGCAATGGAGATGTAGTTTGCATTAAGAATGCAACACCTCTTACTCTCAATAGCATTCCGGGTTATGGAAAAGTTAAAGACGAAATTAAATCAAATACAGAAGCGTTTTTAAATAAAAAATCATGCGATTCCATCGTACTTACTGGAAGAGATAATATTGGTAAGTATAATTGTATCGGAGCATTGATTGATAGATATTTTGATCGTGGACTTCGTTTAATTGAGCTTAACAAGAGCGACTTAAAGCATATGGACAAAATTCTTGATCAGATTTCTTCACATGGCAAAAAATTTATTTTGGCAGTTGATAATTTGACAAATGCAGACATAAAAGACAACTATGAGTATCTAAAAGTTTTCTTTGGAAAAAGTGTTGAGACTAGACCAAAAAATGTTTTACTCTATGCAGTTATTCCGTTTGAAGAAAGTGAGTTTGCGGGAAATTATTTTAGCAATGTAATCAACTTTCCAGAGCTTACTGAAAAGGAATTTTTGGAGAGCGTTTCAGAAATTGCAAAAAAAGCAAAGCTTGCAGTGCCAGAGGATTTCTTGAAAGAGCAAGCGAAGAACTGGATAAGTGGCAAAGCAGAAAAATCTGCAAAAACTGCGAAAGAATTTGTTGATACAGTAATTTGGGAATTGAAACAAAAATAAATTTGATGAACAAGACTCTCATTCTAAAGGACTGAGAGTTTTTTTGTGCAAAAAGTGGGAATGATACTAAAACAGAAAGGAAGTGCGAGATGCAAACATCAACCGAACAAAATGATAGTGGAGAAAAAATTGACGAGCTAAAGGAATACGGACAAGCCACGGAAGTTCCGTCCATTCCGATTCAAAAAAATCCAAGAGGTAATATTCAGTTCTTAACAATCATTGGACAAATCGAGGGTCATGTGGTGCTGCCGCCGTTTAATAAATCCACCAAGTATGAGCACGTGATCCCGATGCTTGTGGTTTCTGCCGAAAGTGTTGAAATTGACGGCGTACTAATTATTTTGAACACGATGGGCGGCGACGTGGAAGCTGGACTTGCGATTGCGGAATTAATTGCAAACTTAGGCAAGCCTACCGTGTCATTGGTTTTGGGGGGTGGACATTCAATTGGCGTGCCACTTGCGGTGTCGGCGGATTATTCATTTATTGCCCCGTCGGCAACGATGACCATTCACCCTGTGAGGCTTAGCGGAACGGTTGTTGGTGCACCGCAAACGTATGATTACTTCAATAAAATGCAAGAGCGGGTGCTCGGGTTTGTTGAGAAAAATTCAGGCATAAAAAAAGATCGGCTTTGGGAATTAATGATGGACACCAGCAAACTGGTGCTTGACGTTGGTACAATTTTAATAGGAGAAGAGGCAGTTAACGAAAAAATAATTGATGAAGTTGGCGGTTTGCATGACGCTATGGAAAAGCTTTACGAACTCATTGCGGTGCGAAAAAAACTTTTACATTAGTAGCAGTTTGTGTTATTATGTTTGGTGGAGAAATGTGTTAAATTTTGCAAAGCGAGGTCGAAAAAAATGGAATTTAAGCTTACGTCAGAGTACAAGCCGACTGGTGACCAACCAGAAGCAATCAGAACTTTAGTCGATGGATTTAGAAACGGAGAAAAGTTTCAAACGCTGCTTGGCGTAACAGGTTCTGGCAAAACATTTACGATGGCAAACATCATTCAGGAACTACAAAGACCGACTCTCGTTATGGCTCACAATAAAACGCTTGCGGCACAGCTTTACAGCGAGTTTAAGGAGTTTTTTCCGGACAACGCCGTTGAGTATTTTGTAAGCTACTATGATTACTATCAACCAGAAGCTTATGTGCCTTCATCAGACACTTACATTGAAAAAGATTCATCAATAAATGAAGAGATTGATAAACTTCGCCATTCTGCAACAGCTTCTTTATTCGAACGAAAGGATGTTATCATCATTGCCAGTGTGTCGTGCATTTATGGACTCGGCGACCCGATTGATTACAATGAACTCGTGCTCTCGTTGCGTCCGGGCATGATTAAAGACCGTGATGATGTATTAAGGAAGCTTGTAGAAATTCAATATAACCGCAATGATATGAACTTTGTTCGTGGAAATTTTAGGGTGAGAGGGGACGTGGTAGAAATTTTCCCGTCTTACTCATCAGAGATGGCGTACCGTGTTGAATTTTTTGGTGACGAAATAGATAGAATTGCAGAAATTAATGCGTTGACCGGAGAGGTTACTGGTTTGTTGCACCATATTTCGATTTTTCCGGCATCGCATTATGTTACAACAAAAGAAAAAATGGAACTTGCGATTGAGCGAATCGAAAACGAGTTGGAAGAAAGAGTGGCACAGCTTAAGTCAGAAGACAAACTTCTTGAAGCACAGAGAATCATGCAGCGAACCAACTATGATGTTGAAATGCTTAGGGAAATGGGATTTTGCTCGGGTATTGAAAACTATTCGAGGCATTTATCTGGCAGAGAAGAAGGAAGTACACCGCATACATTGATTGACTATTTTCCTGATAATTTTTTGATTATGGTAGATGAGTCGCACGTGAGCATCCCACAGGTTCGTGGCATGTATGAGGGTGACCGTTCCAGAAAAACAACGCTCGTTGACTTTGGATTTAGACTTCCATCAGCAATGGACAACAGACCACTCAAATTTCATGAGTTTGAGGCGAAGATTCCGCAAATGCTCTTTGTTTCAGCAACACCATCAAAATTTGAAGCGGAGCATTCCACTCATATTGTTGAACAAATTATCAGACCGACTGGGCTTCTTGACCCAGAAATTTATATTCGTCCGGTTAAAGGACAAATTGATGATTTAATTGGCGAAGTCAATCGAACGATTGCAAAAGGCTTTAAAGTGCTTGTCACCACTTTGACCAAGAAAATGGCAGAGGATCTCACAAACTATTTAAAAGAAACTGGATTCAAAGTTCGGTATCTTCATTCGGATATTTTAACGCTTGAACGACTTGAGATCATCAGGGATTTACGCTTAGGCGTGTTTGATGTACTCGTTGGAATCAACTTGCTTAGGGAAGGTTTGGATATTCCAGAGACGGCTCTTGTTGCAATTTTAGATGCAGACAAAGAAGGCTTCTTAAGGTCAGAAACATCCTTGATTCAAACGGTTGGTCGTGCGGCAAGAAATTCAGAGGCATATGTAATCATGTATGCGGATAAAATTACGGATTCGATGCGTCGTGCCATCACAGAAACAAACAGAAGACGTAGCATTCAAGAGGAATACAACAGGGTACATGGGATTACCCCGACCACGATCATCAAAAAAGTACGTGACATCATTCATGCGACCATTTCGGTGGAAGAAAAAACAAAGCTTGGGCTGAACAAAGACCCAGAATCAATGAGCAAAGACGAAATAACACAGGCACTCAAGAAGCTCGAAAAAGAAATGAAACTGGCGGCAATGGACTTGCAATTTGAGCGTGCCGCAAACCTTAGAGATGAAATAATAGAACTTAAAAAGTTCTTAAATAAATAATGCGAGTTCGATGAACAAAAAGCATTCATCGAACTTTGATGATATTCGTACAATTTTGAGCAAAGAACGCTCAAAATGATACTCATAACGTGTAAAATCTTTGATTTCAGTTTGCTTCGCAATCTGGTTCGACTTCGTCGAACACACGTTAAATAAATGACAACCTAGATTGAGGTAATTTATGGCTCAGAATAAAATAATTATTAAAGGTGCAAGAGAGAACAACTTAAAAAATATTGACCTAGAAATTCCAAGGGACAAGCTCGTGGTTTTTACAGGGCTTAGCGGCTCGGGAAAAACTTCGCTTGCGTTTGATACGATTTATGCGGAGGGGCAAAGACGATATGTAGAATCTTTGTCTGCTTATGCAAGGCAATTTCTTGGGCAAATGGAAAAGCCAGACGTTGACTTTATCGAAGGGCTTAGCCCAGCGATTTCCATTGATCAGAAAACAACAAACCACAATCCACGTTCCACAGTGGGAACTGTTACGGAGATTTATGATTACTTGCGTTTGCTGTACGCAAGAACAGGCATTCCGCATTGCCACATCTGCGGGAAAGAAATTAAAAAGCAAACCGTTGATCAAATTGTTGACCAGATTACCGCTTTGCCAGAACGAACAAAAATTCAGTTGCTTGCACCTGTGGTTCGTGCCAGAAAAGGCGAGCATATTAAATTGCTTGAAGATGCAAAAAGAAGCGGCTATGTTCGTGCGAGAGTTGACGGAAATATTTATGAGTTATCAGAAGAGATTAAGCTTGAAAAAAATAAAAAGCATACCATCGAAATCGTAATCGATAGGCTCGTTGTAAAAAGCGGAATGCAAAAGAGACTTTCAGAGTCCATTGAAAGCGTGATGAAGCTTACCGATGGATTGATGGTTGTGGAAGTAGAAGCAGAAGAAAAGTATGAACTTACATTTAGTCAAAACTTTTCCTGTCCTGATTGCGGCGTTAGCCTTGAAGAAATTGAACCGAGACTGTTTTCCTTTAACAATCCATCGGGTGCTTGCCCAGAATGTACTGGTCTTGGTATGCAACTTAAATTTGATCCCGAACTCATGATTCCTGACGAACACCTTTCTCTGCAACAAGGGGCAGTTTCTGTTCCGGGGTGGAGCTCTATTTCTTCCGAAAATACAATGAGCAATTCGATTTTCTCGGCTCTTGCAAAGGAATATAAATTTGATCTATCAACGCCGTATTGCGACTTGCCAGAAGATATTAAAGATGTTATTCTTTATGGAACAAGTGGTAAGAAACTAAATGTTTCTTATCTGTCAAACGGCGAAGAAAAGAACTATTCTTGGGCGTTTGAGGGAATCATAAACAATATGCAGCGTAGGTATAAAGAGACTTCTGAAACAATGCGAGCTGCTTACGAAGAATTTATGACAAACATAGAATGCCCATCATGCAAGGGCAAAAGACTTAAGCCAGAAGTACTTGCTGTTACCATCGGAGACAAAAATATTTCGGAGCTTACAGAACTTACAATTGGAGGCTTGCAAAAGTTTTTTACAGATATGAGCCTAAGTGTTGTAAACAAAATCATTTCTGAACAAATTATGAAAGAAATCCATGCACGTACAGGATTTTTAGTTGACGTAGGCTTGGATTATTTGACCCTCTCTCGTTCTGCTGGTACCTTATCTGGTGGCGAAGCACAGAGAATTAGGCTTGCCACACAAATTGGTTCGGGGCTTGTTGGGGTTGTGTACATTTTGGATGAGCCTTCTATTGGGCTTCACCAAAGGGACAACGATAAACTTTTGAAAACGCTAAAGCATTTAAAGGATATTGGAAATACTTTGATTGTTGTTGAGCATGACACAGACACCATGCTTGCATCTGATTTTATTGTAGATATTGGGCCTAAGGCTGGTTCACATGGCGGAGAAGTCGTGTTTGCTGGTTTGCCAAAGGATTTGCTAAAATGCAAAAAATCCATAACTGGTGACTATTTAAGCGGAAGAATTAAAATCGAAATTCCAAAAGTTCGCAGACCAGTTGGTGCAAATAAAATTGAAATCAAAGGTGCTATTGAGAATAATTTAAAGAACGTAGACGTCAGTATTCCACTGGGAGTCATTACTTGCGTGACAGGCGTTTCTGGTTCTGGAAAAAGCTCTCTCATCAACGGAATTTTATATAAACGCCTCGCTCGAGAACTTAATCGTGCCAAAATGAAAGCAGGCAAGCATGGCGATCTTGTAGGACAGGAATTTTTGGATAAAATTATTGACATCAACCAATCGCCGATTGGTAGAACGCCACGTTCAAACCCAGCGACTTACACAGGGTTGTTTGATATTATTCGTGACGTGTTTGCACAGACAACCGAAGCGAAAATCAGAGGGTATCAAAAAGGCCGTTTTAGTTTTAATGTAAAAGGCGGAAGATGTGAAGCTTGTTCTGGTGATGGAATTATTAAAATTGAAATGCACTTTTTGCCCGATGTTTATGTGCCTTGTGAAGTTTGCCAAG
>JAVBKL010000071.1:0-4405 GCA_031554055.1 Eubacteriales bacterium
AAGACACTTCAAAATACGATATGGTTGTTCTCTCGGTTGGTATGAACCCTAAGAGCGAAAATATTGCATTGTTTGATAAAACAGGCGTCAAGACCGATAAATTTGGTTTTGTTTGGTCGCATGAATTTAATGCACCAGAGACTTCCAAAGACGGAATTTATGCTTGTGGTGTTGCGGCAGGTCCTAAGGACATTCCAGAAACAGTTATCGAGGCATCAGCGGCGGCAGCATCTGCGGCTAAAATGGCTCAGATGAAAGAAATTGATTTGTACAACGATTATTCCGCTTTCTTTAAAGAAGAACCTGCTGTTCCTATGCGTGATGTTTCTAAAGAGCCGATTAAAGTGGGTGTGTTCCTTTGCCACTGCGGTGTAAACATCGGCGGATATATCAGTATCAAGGAGCTTCTTGAATATTCAAAAACACTTCCTTTTGTGGTTTATGCAGAGCAGTTCTTATACACTTGCTCCGTTGACGCTCAAAAGATTATTGCAGATAAAATTGAAGAACACGGACTCAACAGAGTTGTGGTTGCTTCTTGTACACCAAGAACACATGAGCCGCTTTTCCAAGGTGTTTTGGTAAAAGCGGGACTTAACCCATATTTATTTGCGATGGCAAATATTAGGGATCAATGCTCATGGGTACATATGGACAGCGAAAAAGATGCGACATTCAAAGCTTCAGAGCTTGTTCGCATGGCAGTCGGAAAAGTAACGTATGCAAAACAGCTCACCAGAAAGAAAATCAATGTGGATAAAGCAGCACTTGTAATCGGCGGCGGCGTGGCTGGGCTTTCGGCAGCACTTGAAATCGCTGGCATGGGTTACCCTGTTCACTTGGTTGAACGCTCGGAAAAACTCGGCGGCAATGCGGCGAAGCTTGTCACAACAAACCTTGGTCGAAGTGCAACGGTTTATATGGCTGATATGATTGAACGTGCTTATGCAAATCCGTTAATCAAAGTTTACACAAATACAACCATTGATGCAATTGACGGCTACGTGGGCAATTACATCACCACTATCAAATGTAGTGATGAACTCAAAACCCTTACACATGGTGTTGCCATTGTTGCAGTGGGTGCATCGGAGAGAAAACCTGACGAGTATTTATACGGTGATGACCAACGTGTCATGACCATGATGGAACTCGAAGGACATGCAAAAAATAACTTTAAAGATTTAAAAGATGCAAAAAATATTGTTCTCGTACAGTGCGTGGGAAGTCGTGAGGGCGACAGACCATATTGTAGCCGTGTTTGCTGTAACCAAGCAATCAAAAACGCTCTCTTGATAAAAGAAGTCAATGAAGATTGCAACGTAACAATCCTTTACAGAGACATTCGCTCATACGGACTCAACGAGCTTAGTTATGCAAACGCTAGAAAAGCGGGAATCACTTTTGTTCGTTATGATGAAAACAAAAAACCAGTTGTTTTCAAAGACGGTGACAACCTTTTCGTTAAAGTGTTTGAACCAATTTTGGGTGAAGAAATTACTTTGGCAACCGATTTTGTTGCGTTAAGTTCTGCCATCATGCCAAATGCAAGCGAGAACAAAGAACTTGCTCAAATGCTTAAAGTTCCGCTAAACGCAGAAGGTTTCTTCCTAGAAGCACACGTGAAACTAAGACCTGTTGATTTTGCAACAGAGGGCGTTTATGTTTGCGGATTGGCACACGCTCCAAAAAATATGCGTGAGTCAATCATTCAAGGTAAAGCGGCGGCTGGTCGTGCGGCAACTGTCATCTCAAAGGCACAGCTTGAAACAGAAGGCACCATTGCGACTGTTGACGGAAATCTTTGTGTGGCATGTGGTGCTTGCGAACAAGTTTGTGCATACAAAGCGGTTGAAATCAAAGATGTTCCAGTACGTGGCGGCACAGTACGCCGTGCAGTGATCAATGAAGTGCTTTGCAAGGGCTGCGGAACTTGCTCGGCAACTTGTAGATGCGGTGCAATTGATGTAAGCGGTTTCTCGGATAAACAAGTATTAACCGAAATTGAATATCTGCTTCGTGGAGGCAATTAATAAGGGGGCGTAACCTAATGTGTTGTAGTGGAAACGAAAATTCGGGGTGCTCATGCAACGCCCCCATTCAGTCAGAAACATTTGAGCCTAAGATTATTGCGTTTTTGTGCAACTGGTGTTCATATGCAGGTGCAGACTTGGCAGGAACAAGCCGTTTGCAATATCCGCCAAACATCAGAGTAATTCGGGTTCCTTGTTCTGGAAGAATCAATCCAATTTATATCATCAAATCATTGGTGGAAGGGGCAGACGGCGTTATGGTTTCTGGCTGTCACCCTGGCGACTGCCATTACTTATCAGGAAATTTATTTGCAAGAAGAAGATTTACGGTTCTTAAAAAACTTTTAACAACGGCTGGTATCGACCCCAACCGTGTGCAGTTCACTTGGGTTTCGGCATCAGAGGGCGGACGTTTTGCACAAGTTGTTTCGGAAGTGACTGAGAACGTAAGAAAACTTGGACCAAACAATATCTTGGTACAAAAGGAGGGTGCAGCCAAATGATTTGGGATAAACAGACCAGTGAAATCAAAGAAATCTGCAAAGACCTTTTGGAAAACAAAAAAGTAAATGTAATCCTTGCATATACAGACGGTGGCGTGGACGGTACACAAATTCCTTGTTTTGTAAAAGACGTGAGTGAACTTGACAAAATAGAGTGGGGTGACAGATGCAACCAGCATCTTGCACCTTACCTACACGGAAGAAAAGACAAAGTTGGCATCGTGGCAAAACCATGTGACGTTCGTGCGATTGTGCAATACTTGCTTGAGAAACAAATCAGCCGTGAAAATGTTTACATCATCGGGGTTGACTGTATCGGAATGAAAGATGCCGAGGGCAAATATCGTGCCGGTTGTGCAGAATGTAAAGTTCGCAAGCCGCTCATGAGCGACAGCCATGTAACAGACGACAGAGTGGAGACTCTAGCCATTGACCCAAGCGAAGAGACAGGCGAGGACTTGGCCAAAAATCTTGAGAAATTCCAAAAAGAGATTGATAAGTGTATCCTTTGTTTCTCCTGTAGGCAAGCTTGTTACGGTTGTTATTGCAAAAATTGCTTTATTGAAAGAGATACACCAGACTGGCAACCGACTGAAGCTGACGCTGGCACAAAAATGACTTTCCATTTGGGTCGCGCGATGCACTTATCGGGAAGATGTATTGAATGCGGCTCTTGTGAGTCTGCCTGTGCGTCAGGTGTAAACGTTCGCTACATTATAAAAGAAGTAACCAAGTTTATTGGCGATACATATGAGTACGAAGCGGGAATGAGCGAAGAAACACAACCAGCGATGCTCACTCATGCGTTTGATGATAAGGAAATCGGATTTTTAGGAGGTGACCATCATGCCTGAAATCACAATCCAAAAGTCAGAAATGAAAAAAATTCTTCATGCAATTAGCCACGACTACACATTGGTAGCACCTGTGGTTATTAATGAAGCAAAAAAAGTGGTAGACTTTGCAAAAGTAAACCATGATGCAGAAGTTTTGATGGGCGACGAGATTGCTTATAAATCGCCGAAGGAATTCTTCTTTCCTCGTTCCGAAAAAATTATCGAGTTTACCAAGGAGACAGCGAGCATTCCAGAGAATCACGAGAAAATCGTTTTGTTCGGCGTAAGACCTTGTGACCTCGAAGCTCTTAAAGTAATGAAAGCAGTATTCACTGGCGGAAAATTTTCTGACCCGTTTTTTCAAACACATATTGATAACAATGTAATTATCGGTGTGGGTTGCCAAAACGAAAAAGTTGGCTGCTTCTGTAGTGAGCGTGACACCGACAAAGCGTATTCAAGTGAATGCGATTTGTTCCTTGAGAATTGTGGCGACTCCTATAAAGTTTTATATGTTTCGCAAAAAGGCGTGGACAGTCTTTCAAAATATATCAAAGGGTTGGAAGTTACTGAACCTAGAGAAAAGAAAGTTTCTGAAAGCCTAGATCTTAATGCAGAGACAGAAGAAGTGTTTGACAAAATTGATTGGGCGAGCGTTTCAGAGACTTGCCAAGGCTGTGGAATGTGTACGTTTATTTGCCCAACTTGCCATTGCTTTGGATTTAAAGATGTGGAAGAACATGGCGTTGCCAGCCGTTTCCGTCGTTGGGATAGCTGTATGTACTCCAAGTTTACGTTACACGCATCTGGACACAACCCTCGTGAGAGCAAGAAAGAACGCTTCCGCCAAAGAGTTTTGCACAAATATTTGTATGTGAAGAAAAATACCGGTTACGTTGCCTGTTCGGGTTGTGGACGTTGCGTTAGAAGTTGCCCAGCCGGCATGAACATTAGAAAAGTTGTCGAAGGTATAAGGGAGGAAATCAAATGAATACAAACCCCTATTTGCCGATGAAAGCAGAAATTATCAGCG
>JAVBKL010000159.1:0-6597 GCA_031554055.1 Eubacteriales bacterium
CTCTTATCACGTCTTGCTCTCGATGTTTTACCTTTTGGGCATATAGACATAGTTACACCTCCTTATCCTGAAACAGGGAACGTAGACCTTCGTAAATTTTTTCTTTTCTAGGGTCATAGGCTTCGCAACCACACTCCCCAAAGTTCAGGTTGTGTCCACAAATGGAACACAAGCCTTTGCATTGCTCATTGCAAACGGTTTTACTCGGCAAATTTAAATAAAAAGCTGATAAAACCACTGGTTTTAAGTCAATCATTTTAGATATGACGGGCCAAACATCGTCTTCAAAGTCATTATCTATCGAGTTTTCGCTACTAATATTACTAGTGCCACGAGAAGATAAATCTACAAATGTCTCTTTCAAATCGCATTTAAAGGTAAATTTAAGCGGCTCCAAGCATAAGTCACAGCATCGCTCAATTTCGGCAGAAAGTGTAGCTTCTAAAACGAACTTATCAGAAACTTTGGAAATACTTCCAATGAGTTCTGTTTTCACTTCATTATTAGAAAGACCATAGTCATCAGAAATTGTAAAAACTCCCGATAAATCCACGTTTGCAGTACCACCCGAGTAAATTTGCGTCAAGTCAAAATCCATTGCATAAGTCCTCTCAAAAAACAATAGTAAAGAGAAATATTGCGAAAACAATACGGTAATGATTATACTTTCCTACGATTTATTTGTCAAGCAATTGTTTTGTATCTCTTGCAATTACCAATTCTTCGTTGGTAGGAATTGCAAAAACTTTCACTTTCGAGCAATCAGTTGTGATTTCAACTTTTTTGCCACGGCAGTTATTTTTATCGCTATCCACTTTGATTCCTAAATATCCTAAATATTCGCAAACAGCTTCTCTTGAAGTTGGGCTGTTCTCGCCAAGTCCCGCTGTAAACACGACTGCGTCAACGCCGTTCATTGCTGCTACATAAGAGCCAACATATTTTGCAACTCTATAGTGGTAAACATCAAGTGCCGTTTTTGCGTGGCCGTTGCCGTCTTTTGCTGCACCTTCTATGTCACGGAAATCACTTGAAACGCCAGACATGCCGAGTACGCCCGATTTTTTATTGAGCACGTTTTCAACTTCTTTTCCTGTCATTGATTCTTTTTGCATTAAGTAAGAAATGATCGCTGGATCCAAGTCGCCGCTGCGTGTTCCCATGGCAAGTCCTTCGAGTGGTGTAAAGCCCATGGAGGTATCCACTGATTTTCCGCCGTCAATCGCACAAATACTTGCACCGTTTCCTAAATGGCAAGTAACAATTTTAACTTCTTCAATTGGTTTGCCAAGCATTTCTGCTGCACAAGCCGAAACATATTTGTGACTGGTTCCGTGGAAGCCATAACGACGCACTTTATAATCATCATAATATTTATGAGGAATTGCATATAAGTAAGCTTTCGCTGGCATTGTTTGATGAAACGCTGTATCAAAAACAGCTACTTGTGGTTTGCCTTTCATTAATACTTCGCAAGCGTTGATACCAACTAAGTTTGGAGGATTGTGTAGTGGTGCAAGCTCCGAACAAGCTTCAACTGCTTTTTTAACTTCATCTGTAATAATAACCGAACTACTGAAGAATTCGCCGCCATGAACAACTCTGTGACCAACTGCTGCTACTTCATCAAGCGATTTGATTACGCCATGTTCGCTATTCATCAGTGCATCTAAAACAGCTTGCACTGCGTCTGTATGGTCATTTAATGGTTTCTCGAAAACAATTTTATCTTTGCCTGCTGGGGAATGCTCAAGTCTTGAGCCTTCAATTCCGATTCTTTCGCAAAGGCCTTTTGCAAGTACACTTTCATCGACCATGTTGATTAATTGGTATTTCAGAGACGAGCTGCCGCAATTCATAACTAATACGTTCATATTTTCTCTCCTTAGGATTTTATAATCTATTTACTTTGAGCTTGCACTGCTGTAATAGCCACAACACCAACTATATCTTCTGCACTGCAACCTCTTGATAAGTCATTCACTGGTTTTGAAATTCCTTGTGTAACAGGTCCGTAAGCTTCCGCTTTTGCAAGTCTCTGCACAAGTTTATAACCGATATTGCCCGCATCAAGATCTGGATAAATCAAAACGTTTGCTTTTCCAGCAACAGGATTTCCTGGTGCTTTTTGTTGTCCAATCTCTGGAACAATTGCCGCATCCAGTTGGAACTCGCCATCTAATTTTACATTTGGGTTTTGCTCTTTTGCAAGTCTAGTAGCTTCTTTCACTTTGTCGACATCAGCATGTTTTGCACTGCCCATTGTCGAATGCGATAGCATTGCAACCACAGGCTCAACACCTACGAGTTGTTCAAATGAGCCAGCCGAACTAAGCGCAATAGCCGCAAGTTCATCTGCCGACGGATTTTGAACAAGTCCACAGTCAGAGAACACAAAAATTCCGTCATGTCCCATATCACAATCAGGAACAACCATGACAAAGAAAGAGGAAACGAGTTTTGTGCCCGGAGCCGTCTTTAAAATCTGAAGAGATGGACGCAAAACATTCGCTGTTGAATTAACAGCACCAGCCACCATACCATCAGCCAAACCTGTTTTAACAAGCATAACTCCTAAATAAAGTGCATCTGATTTAAGAATTTTTTCCGCTTCTTCTTTTGTCATTCCCTTGTCTTTACGAAGTTCTGTAAACGCATTTACAAGCTCGTCAAGTTTTTCATAGGAACTTGGATCAATAAAAATTGCTCCGTCCAAAGAAACGCCCTCTGCTTTCGCAAGAATCTCTTCTTTGTTTCCGATTAGAATAATATTTGCTAGTTCTTCTTCTAAAATAGTTTTTGTTGCATCAAGAGTTCTGCGATCATAAGCCTCTGGTAAAACAATTGTTTTTTTGTTTGCTCTCGCTCTTTGCTTAACGTTTAATAAGAAACTCACATTAAAACCCCTTCCAATTAATATTATTTGTGTTTAAATTAATAATGTGTTAAAATTTCGACTTACTCATTATAATCAAAATACCAAATCTATACAATAGCTTATTTGTAAAATTAACAAAATAAAAACCCTTATTTTGCAAAACTTAAACAAAATAAGAGTTTAAAATAACCATTCGACTACGAAATGTATTTTTTCATATTTTTCAACGCACTTTTCTCAAGCCTAGAAACCTGTGCTTGACTAATACCTATTTCATTTACCGAAATGAGGTCATTGTTTTGAAACTCACAAGTAAAGCTTCTGCCGATTTTTAAAACGATTTCCAGTTTGAGGTTTGTCTTGCTGCCATTCATTTTATGGACAACTATTTTTTCGAGAAAAGTGTTTGTGAGTTCCGTGTTTATATAATGAACATTTTCTTTTGTGTGTTCAGCACTCGCAAACTCTTTTTCTAAAATCTTACGCAGCTTCGAGATCCCCTTACTTTTATCAAGTGCCTTATTCATTTCATTTTTAAATTTCTGTAAGTTCAAGCCAAGCTCACCCAGTTCTAAGTTAAACTTGTTGTTTCTCGCAGCAAACTCTTCTTTACTAATAATCCCCTCGATACTAAACTCAAGTAATTTTTCTTTTTTTGAATGTATTGCCGCCATTTCTTTTTCGACATTTTCGATTTCTTTGCTGTAGTCAATTGCGTCAATTTTCGAGTATAAATCCATTAAGCCAGAAATCACTCGTTCTCTATCAGAAAAAAGAGATTTATATATTTTGTCTAGGATGTCATCAAGCTCTGATGAATAGATCGTTGGGCTATCACAGCCATTTAATTTTCCTTTCAGTCGATACAGCCTGCAGTTCCAAACTTCTTGCTCACCTTTTGATTTGCTTTTATAGACATGCCTGTTGTAATTTGAATTGTGGTCGGCACAAATAATTTTACCTGTATATAAGTAGCGATTTTGCGTTGACTTGCCTTTTGCCATATCGCTTGCTCGAATCCGCAAGATTTCGTTTGCTTTATCCCAAAGTTCTTCTGAAACAATGGATGGAACGCTCTCATCTTTAAATACATTCCATTGTTCCTTTGGAAGATAAATCCGCTTGTTGTTGCGGTAATCAACCGACGCCGTTTTCCCCGAACAGTAATACCCTTTGTATTTTGGATTTTGAATGATAGCTGTAATACTAGCATGCGAAAATGCCCGTCCTGTAAACGGACTCATAACCCCTTGGCACTCAAGCTCTTTGGCTAGCCGCTTTGAACCAAGACTCCCTTCGGCGTACATACCAAAAATTTGTCGAACGATTCTTGCTTGCTCCTCGTTTACAACTAGCTTGCAATCAGTTTTTTTATACCCCAATATATTATTTTGCCCGAGAACTCGCTTCTTTTCGATTGCCCGCTGATAGCCAAACCGAAGACGTTCCGAAAGCTTTCTCACTTCTTCTTGGGCGATGCTCGCCATTATGGTCAGCCTAAGTTCGCTATCCGGCATGAGCGTATTGATGTTATCAGACTGAAAATAGACGCCAACACCGTGGCTCAACAACTCTTGTGTATACTGTATACTGTCAAGCGTATTACGGGAGAAACGACTGATTTCCTTTGTAATGATTAAGTCAAATAAATTTCTTTTTGCGTCGTTAATCATTCGCAAAAAACTGTTTCTTTTTGAAACGGAAGTTCCTGTAATACCTTCATCAACATAAGCACCTGAAAATACCCAGTTCGGGTTATTTTTTATTAACTCGTCATAATAAAAAATTTGATTATCCAAAGAATTGAGCTGCTCATCTTTATCCGTTGATACACGTGCATAGTAAACGACCCTAAGCGGCATTTCAAAAATAGATTTACTTTTAGAAAGCTCTCGAAAAGCAAGCATATCCACACAAATTCCTCCAAAAGTAATTTAGTTTTTAAAAATTAATTATGTTTTAAATTTTAACACGGCTACTCACACCAGTCAATTCAGCGAAAAGTATCTCTTCGGCTCTTACATATAGGTTTTCACAGATTATATTCTTGCGATATAGTTTTCTGTTTAAACCAACTTGCATTTTTAAAATTGCAGTTTCTAAATTACTATCTGTCACTTTTTCAAAATTATACATCTTTGCACCTCTTTTAGGGATAATATTTAGTCGGATTGTTGCCCCTAGCACAAAAATTTATACAGAAATCTATATTTCACATAATTGTTAATACATTAACTGGCACCGCTGCTTTCATTGTAACATTTTATACATAAGCGAGGTTGTCGAAGCCGTAGAAAATAAATGGTTGACAAACAAGTTGTTATTATCTTATAATGCCCTTAATTGATTTAACCAAAGTCTTGCGAATGTGCAATGATTTGTCAGTTAATAAATATTATTAGGTAATCTTATACATATCTTCTACCTTTAAACATTTTTCTATTGACAAACTGCTCAACATAATGCAGAATAGAAACGTAATTGCTCGAATACATATACAATAGCATCGTTAAACTCCGTTCATGATTCACATGTTTCAACTTACTTCCGGCTTTACAATGGATTATATTATAATTTTAATTCCGATGGTGAACTTGCAGCGTAATGACACTTAAACTGCAATCGGACTGCTCAAGTTTATTAATTTGAATAAAGGCACCTTATTCAAACAGTAAACTTGGCTCATTAAAATTGTAAATAATTATAAATCATCATATAATGAGGGGGAGAAAAAAGATGAGTTCATCAATTATGAGGAAAAAACCAATTTCTGAAATGCTCGACCAAACCAAAAGTACCCAACTCGCTCGAGTATTATCTGCATTCGACTTGACCCTATTGGGCATCGGTGCAATTATCGGTACCGGTATATTCGTTTTAACCGGTGTTGTAGCAGCAAAACACTCAGGTCCTGCTGTTATGCTTTCTTTTGTCATTGCAGGTCTTGCTTGTATCTTCGCAGCACTTTGCTACGCTGAGTTCGCTTCAACTGTTCCAATTTCCGGTAGTGCGTATACTTACACGTATGCAACTCTCGGAGAAGTATTTGCATTTATCCTTGGCTGGGACTTAATGCTTGAATATGTGCTCGCAGTTTCTGCGGTTGCAAATGGCTGGTCCGGTTATTTCCAAGGCTTAGTTGCTGGTTTTGGTTTCCACTTACCAACAGCACTTTCCTCTGCTCCAGGTGCAGGCAAGGGTGGTTTTGTTGACATCATGGCAATCTTAATCATCTTATTCATTGGTATTATTTTAAGTTTGGGCGTTAAAGAGAGCGTTCGTGTTAACAACGTAATGGTTGCGATCAAACTTTCTGTTGTTCTTCTTTTCATCTTCGCTGGTTTTAGTTATGTTAAACCAGAAAACTGGCAACCGTTCATGCCTTTTGGATTCCAAGGCGTTGTTCAAGGTGCTGCTACTGTTTTCTTTGCTTACCTCGGTTTCGATGCTGTTTCTACAGCGGCTGAAGAAGTTAAAAATCCTCAACGTGACCTTCCGATAGGAATTATTGCTTCTTTAGGAGTTTGTACAGTTCTTTATATCATCGTTTCCTTAATCTTAACAGGTATCGTTCCTTACACTGAATTAAACGTTTCTAACCCAGTTGCGTTTGCTCTTCAATTCATTGGTCAAGATTGGATGGCTGGTATTATCTCTCTCGGCGCAATCCTCGGTATCACAACTGTTCTTTTGGTTATGTGCTATGGTCAAGTTCGTAT
>JAVBKL010000166.1:0-3401 GCA_031554055.1 Eubacteriales bacterium
TAGACAAAAAATGGGAAAAACTTCAGGCGAGATGTAAGTAATTTAATACTAAACTTTAGTCATTATTAATATTTAACAAAAGGCACGGATTGCAATATCTCCGTGCCTTTTGTTATTGACTGTTTTAATTTGATAAAAGAAGAAGCCTACGTTAGTATAGCAAAATGATTGGATATCCTAACCAGCACAGACTAGGAGTTTTGATTAATGACTCAAGATGAGTTCGCCAAGAAATACTTATCACATTTGAATAATCAACAGCAGGAGGCTGCCCAAGACTGTTGATGGTGCTACGCTTCTCCTTGCCGTTCCTGGAGGCGGTAAGACGACTGTGCTTGTGACCCGACTAAGATATATGGTCTGCTGCTGCGATATACCTCCCAGCAGTATCCTTACTATGACATAACGTGGGAAAATATTAATTACGACGACCTAACTGTCTCAATCATCAGAAATATTCAAATGGTAACGCTAAAAGCTCTTGACAGAAAAGACAAAAGAGAAGTCTTTTATGTTTTTCCCGCACAACAAAAGAAAAGCAAATCCAGATTAATATTAACCACACCTAAATCTGACTGTGGCACAAGAACAAACACCATGTCTATGCAGCTTGGCGAAGAATTGCATCAACGGCAATTGAAAGTTGCCATGGATAGAGTTCGGCATGGCAAAAAATATAATGATTACGACCTTGTATTCTGCCACACCGATGGTCAACCTGTAGATACAAAATGGCTTTCCCGTCAGTTTACGAAAGGCTCAATTTCGCTCGCCCATACTGGCTTGACTCCTTGTAGAATCGACGCAAGCGGGAACGCGCCGATGCCGTCAAACAAGCTCCCCATGGTTGGCGGCGCACAAAATTTCTTAATCATTTTGCAACCACCGCCGCAACGGTTTTGGTAATATTGCAGCCTGTTGTGTCGCATAAACCGCGCTCATTATATTTGCTTTTGTGCTAGTATCAAGCCCGAAATGTTGTGCAATTCTGCGTATTTCCGTTGCTGACAGCATTAATCCCAAACCCAGCAGCATGTTTTGATTCCAGACCATTAGACCCGACACAAGGACTGTGGACTGTAAAAAAGCCGTCAGGCAAAGACCGATAACTTGCTTGCACCAGCCTACAAATGAATCTATGTATCCGCGTGGCACACTAAATAAATACAAACTTCCGACGGCTATACATTGATGCAGACTAATAACGTCCGTCTAGACCTTAAAACAGAATAAAGAAGTTCCAATCGCATAACAGATAAACTGTCAGAACAAACATAAACAAAGTTAAAATTGCAAACCTATTTTGCTTTTTGGTAATCTCAAAATGCCTGTGCCGATATACTCTATAAATTAAAAGCACAATCGCTACAAAAAGGACAATACAATTAATAATAATTTGTATCTTGACTTGTAAAGGTGAAAGCAATGTGACAAACGCAGCACTAAATAATAGAGTTGCATTATTTAGAATTAGTAGCGTACCTAATAGCACAAGTGCAGTTGTAAATTTGTATGCCAGTAATGAGCTTTTTGATAAATCTGCTGTTTTATTTTCACGCCTAATATATTGTACCAACAAAACAATCGGAGTAATAGTGAAAAATAAAGATGCGGCAATAACAACAACAATACTAAACCATAAATACGGAATCGTTCGTCCCTGTGGTAATGGAATCATATCCATAAAATGTCCGCCAGATATGCGCTGTACCTTGCCATCGTTCAGCTCAAAATTTAAATATGAATGATTAAAATTAGTTTCTGGGTTTGCCTGTGAAGATAACTCATATAGATATGGGCTTACTTGTACATACCTTGTTGTTTTCCCTTTCATTTGTACTTCTATTTCTTTATCACCAACGGCATCTATGTTCACCATTTCAGTTAAATAGCTAAGCAACTCAAAAAAAGAGGTGTGGGAATACATAGAAATCATATATTTGCCAGCTATATTTTTTGAAAGTGGCAACGTCGTCTTTTGTTCACTATCGTATTTTTTGAATTGACCCAGCAGGAGTTCGCCAAATCCATGGACCTCATCAAATGCGCCACCCGCATTTGTAAGAATGGCAAAGCCAAACCGTTCTTCTGGAACAAATGCAAAAAAACTGGAAAATGACGCCGTATTTCCTGAATGCCACAGGCTTCTTTCTGCTCCGTAGTACTCCCAAAATCCATGAGCGATAGACGGCATGTTCGAATGTGGAGTGTAGCTTTGCGCAAGCATTTGCTCTAATGTGGATTTTTGGGTAAATAAGGTTGTGCCTTGTGATTTTTCAGGCGTCAAAGCAATCAAATATTTGCTTAAACTTTGTATTGTACCGTTAACCGAGCCTGCTGGATATTCGGACAGAAATGTCCAAGTTCCCTGCTTGAATTGACCTTTTCCAGTAGACACATATCCTTTAGATTTAATCTTCACAAGATTTGGGCTATCAGAAAGCGTGGGGTTTCCTGTTATCATTTCCATTCCCAAAGGATTAAAAATATATTCCCGCTCATAATCATAAAATCTTTTGCCGCTTATTTGCTCAACAACAAGCCCTGCAATGGCAGCACCGTAATTAGAATAAGCTATAACCGTTTTAGGCAGATACACCTGCTTAGGTTGGTGTTTAACCAACGATACTTCAAGCGGCGTATTTGGCGGGTCAAGCGGGAACGGCTTCCAGTCATATGCTTGCTGTTCAAATCCCGCTGTGTGGCTCATCAAATCGTACATTGTAATTGGATGTTGAAATTTTAGCTTAGAAGTGATTTCGCTTGGCAGGTATGTTCTTATATCTTCATCAAGCTTCAATTTGCCCTGTTCTACTAATTGCATTGCTGATGTCCAAACAAAAAGCTTGCTGATTGAACCATATTCAAAGGCTGTATTCTGTACATTTACTGGGGTTTGGCTTTCAATATCTGCATAACCATACCCTTTTTCCAATACTACTTTTCCATCTTTTACAACGCAAATAGCTGCACCTGGCAACGTTTGCCCGATATGCTTTGCTAAATAGGCATCAATTTGACTTTCCAAATCATCAGATTTAATTCCTGACGGAGTTAGGATATTATCTTGTGCAAATGCTGTGGTTGTCAGCGACAACATAGTAAATGCAATAATCACTGCCAACATTATTATTTTATGCTTGCGTATATTAATCATCAAATTGTCTCCCATTTTAAATACAATATAAGTAATATAAAGGCTACCGAAGATTTTTCGATAGCCTTTAGTTCTAGTTAAAGGATTTTGTCCCAACCATCGTGGAACTTCAGAAATCATAGAAAAGCTCGGGATATCTTCTGAAAGCTACAGATTACGCGGAATGGGTATTGCATAGCCGCTTTCAACTCGCCGTTTCCTCCGCCTAGTTGCTCTTGCATAAGCACAGCATATTGCGGATTCG